>CAISDR010000289.1 GCA_903884125.1 uncultured bacterium | reverse complement strand
CTGCCCATAGCCCAGCACCGCGCGGTTGGGCCATTTGTTTTTTTTGACCATATGGGCCCGGCGACATTTCCGCCGGGCATTCCCAAATCGATGGATGTGCGCCCGCATCCCCATATCGGCCTTGCGACAGTGACCTATCTGTTCAATGGCGAAATCATGCACCGGGATTCGGTGGGTTCAGAAATCGCGATCCGTCCCGGCGAAGTCAACTGGATGGTGGCAGGCTCTGGCATCACGCATTCCGAAAGGTTTGAACATGCCCGACTTCACGGCGGGCAATTGCATGGTATCCAGGCATGGGTTGCCCTGCCTACCGATCAGGAAGAAATAGCGCCTGCTTTTTATCATCATGCCGGGGACAGTCTGCCCTTTTATTCCAGTGGTGGCCTGCAAGCACGCCTGATCGCCGGATCAGCCTTTGGCGCAAGCGCCCCGGTCCGAACTTTTTCGCCGATGTTCTATGTCCACTGGCAGCTTTCGGCGGGTACCAAAGCGGGCCTTCCTGCCGAATATACCGAACGCGCCGCCTATGTGGTGCAGGGATCGGTGCGCGTCGATGGCCAGCAGATCGATTCGGGGAAAATGGCAGTCTTTGCACCATCCGGCACTATCGAATTCACGGCACTGACCGATACCACCATCATGCTGCTAGGCGGCGAAAGTCTTGGCACCCGCTATATCGACTGGAACTTTGTGTCCTCGTCGAAGGAAAGAATCGAACAGGCAAAAGCCGATTGGGGGGCCGGACGCATGAAATTGCCGGACCTGGATCATGCCGAGTTCATTCCGCTGGCCTGACAGGTCTATTGACCGGATCGGGTTCACCTGATCTTTTCAAACGGCGCGCTGGTGCGGTCAAGGGATCTAAGATGGCAAAGGTTTTCGTTACCGGTGGTTCAGGTTTTGTAGGCCGTGAACTGATCCGAACGCTGGTTGGTGCCGGTGATCAGGTGGCCGCACTGGCCCGTTCAGCGCAAGCTGCCAGGGTCGTAAGCGAGCTTGGCGCACAGGTTGTCATGGGTGATCTGTCATCAAAGCCCGAGATGAAAATCGGCATGGCCGGGTCCATGGTGGTGTTTCACTGTGCAGCCGATGTCTCCACCTGGGGGCCGGTTGCCCGCATTGCCAAAGTCAATGTGGAGGGCACGCGCAATGTCATTGAATGCGCCCGCGATGTGGGCGTACCGCGCGTGGTGCATGTATCGACCGAGGCGGTCATGGTATCGGGCGAGCCGTTGGTACAGATGGACGAAACACGCCCCCTGCCCGAACGAAATATCGGTGTTTATTCAACGACCAAAGCTGCGGCCGAACGGGTGGTGCGCGCCATGAACGGCCATGGCATTGAATGCGTGATTGTCCGACCGCGTTTTGTCTGGGGACAGGGCGATACCACGGTACTGCCCGCCTTTGTCGCAGCCGCCAAAGGTGGCGGGTTTCCATTCATCGGCGGGGGTGAACAACTGACCTCGACCTGCCACGTGCTTAACCTGGTCGAGGGAATGCTGCTGGCAGCAGAACGCGGCAAGCCGGGCGAGACCTATTTTCTGACCGATGGGCCAGCGGTCACCGTCAGGCGTTTTGTCACCGACATGCTGGCAACCCAGGGGGTCAAGGCGGGTAACCGGGTTATCCCCTATTGGCTGGCGGTCCTTATGGCCCATATCTTGGAACTGAGCTGGAAGGCGCTGGCGCTTAAAGGCGCCCCGCCGTTAACCCGCGCCGTTGTTGAATTATTCGGCCGCGAAGTAACCGTCTCGGACGCCAAGGCCCGGCGCGAACTGGGCTATCGCGGTCAGATGACCCACGCCGCGGGCCTTGCCGAAATGCGCGGCCCCTCTTCGATTGGATGATTGACCTGTTTGGCCTCCTTCTTTTTGCCACGATCCTTGCGTAGACAGGGCAGGCTATGACAGACGATACCCAACCAACGAAATTCTGCACGATGCTGAATCATTTGCATTCACTTATACCCCGATTGGGCCAAAGGCTGGCTCTTGCTGGGCTTTTCCTTTCGGCTGTCAGCGTTACAGCACCGGTCTGGATGATCGTCAGCCTGCATGCAGGCGAAGCGCGCACGGCCAAGGCGGCCGCTCTCAGCGCCGAAGATCAGGCACTGCTGACCAGGGCGTCTGGTTATCTGAACGATATGCAGACCCTTGAGGCACGTTTTGCCCAGATCGCGCCGGATGGTTCCCTGTCCGAGGGGGCGTTCAGCCTGCAAAGGCCCGGGAAAATGCGCTTTGAATACAAGGACCCGACGCCCTTGCTGGTGATTGCCGATGGCACCTGGGTTGTGGTGTTTGATAAAAGCACGAATTCAACGGATCGGTACCCGCTGGGCTCGACGCCGCTGGATATCATCCTGGCCCCCCATGTGGATCTGGCAAAAGACCTGATGATCACCCGTGTCGAACGGCGTGGTGGTATTGCCCGGATCACCGGTCGTGACAGCGATGAACCCGGCAAGGGCGAAGTGACCCTTGTGTTCGATGAACAGCCAATGGCGCTGCGCCAATGGGTTGTGACCGATGCCCAGGGGCTGGTCACCACCATTTCCCTCGACGACCTGCGGCTGAATGTGCCGGTCGATTCGCGTCAGTTCATTTTTAACGAACCTAAATCCAGACGCCGCGACCGATAGGCTCGGCTTCCGACACTGAACGCCGACGATGACAGGCGATAATTTCCCCCCTATGGTCATTTTCAGCAAATATTCTGATCCGGGGGAAATTCGTCATGGTTGATGCAGTCATTGTTTCCACAGCGCGCACGGGGCTTGCAAAATCGTTTCGTGGTGGCTTCAACGCGACCCATGGCGCAGCTATGGCCGGACATGCAGTCCAACACGCCATCGCCCGCGCGGGCATTTCCCCCGCAGAAGTAGAAGATGTGATCATGGGGTGCGGCCTGCCCGAAGG
>CAISDR010000288.1 GCA_903884125.1 uncultured bacterium | reverse complement strand
GGGTCTTGTGGTGCCAACGGGCTATTCGTTCAACCTTGATGGCACAAACATCTATATGACGCTTGCGGCTCTGTTCATCGCACAGGCTACCAATACCGAACTGACTTTTGGTCAGGAATTGACTCTGATCCTGGTTGCAATGCTGACGTCGAAAGGTGCCAGCGGTGTTACCGGTTCAGGCTTTATCGTCCTGGCCGGAACCATTGCAGTTGTTCCCTCGATTCCAATCGCAGGTATGGCAATCATCCTGGGCATCGACAAATTCATGAGCGAATGTCGCGCGCTTACCAATATAATCGGCAATGGTGTTGCAACCGTCGTCGTATCACGCTGGGAAGGCGAACTGGATACCGGCAAGCTTTATTCCGGTCTGCACCCGACCAAAAACGTCTGAGCGACATTGCCGGTTCCTGACACTTCGGCAACAAATCTTGCGCTGTCCCTGATGATTGTTGCCCTGGCGGGCGGCTTTGCCGGTTTCATGTCAGGCTTGCTGGGGATCGGCGGGGGATTTGTTGTCGTCCCGGCCCTGTTTCTACTGGCAGAGCCATTGGGCATTGAGACCGGGGTTGCCATGCATATGGCGCTTGGGACCTCACTCGCTGCGATGATCGCCACAACTGCACGGTCAGCATTTGCCCATGACAAATTGGGTTCCGTGCATCGCCCGACCCTTCGCCGGCTCGTGCCCTGGGTCGTGGCCGGCGCGATACTGGGAGCGATGATTGCCTCATCCCTCAAGGGGGCAGTCCTTACCGGTATATTTGCGCTGGCAGCATTTGGCCTGTCGATCCGCACCTATCTGGGCAAGGAACCATCCGGCCATGCGCCGCCACATACGCCGCTGATGATACAATATATCGCCGGTGTCCTGATTGGTTTTGCTTCGGCCGTCATCGGCATTGGCGGGGCGGCATTTGGTACGCCATTGCTAAATCGGCTGGGACTTAATTTCCGGCAGGTGATCGGCACTGCTGCCTGCATCGGCGTATCAATTGCGATTCCGGCGGCGATATTATACGGCCTGACCGGTCTGGGCGTGGCCAGCAGACCACCGTGGTCAATTGGCTATGTCAGTGTACCGGGATGTGCGCTGATCTTTGCAACAACGTCAATCACGACGCGCTATGGGCTTAAAGTCCATGCCATGTTGAGTGCCAATGCCCTGCGGCTTGTATTTTCAGGATTTCTGATGGTAACCGCACTGCGTATGGCTATAAGCCTGATTTAGCCCATCCGGGGCCTGTTACCCGTTTTGGGCAGGTATCGCAGTGGATCGACAGCTTCGGTTTCCTGACGCAATTCAAAATGCAGCTGCGGGCGGTCGACGTCGCCGGTCTGACCCATTCTGGCAATGGGCTGTCCCCGTCGAACCTGGTCGCCGCGCGCAACTAACAGGCCATCATTATGAGCGTAAGCACTCATCCAGCCATTCGCATGTCGGATCAGGATCAGATTGCCGAAACCCTTTAACTCCTGTCCGGCATAGGCAACTGTGCCATCGCCTGCGGCAAGAACCGCTGTCCCTTCGCGCGCCGCAATGTTCACACCATCATTGTGCAGTCCGCCCGGCTTTGTTCCAAAGCGGGAAATGACCTCACCACTTTGTACAGGCCAGACGAATTTCTCTGCCTTTCCACTTATCACCGGCGGCGGCGCTGGTTTGGGCGCCAAAGCCACCTGAACCGGTGGTGATGGCGGCAGAGCAGGCTCGACCGCGGGCGCTGGTGTTGGCGCCAATTCAACCGCTGCAGTCATCGCGGGCGGATCTTCAATGACAGGCGTCGGCAATGCCGGTAATGGCTGGGTTGGGACAGTCCTTGGGGGTGTTTTTGCTGGAGGCAGAGGTTCAGGCCCAATAGCCGGTGGCGCCATAGGCGGCAATGGCGGCAATGATGAACGGGATACGCTTGCTGAAGCGCCTCCACCAGAAGTTGTCGGCTGATTTTGAATGGTTGCTGGCGGCGGACTTGATATTTGTGGAACCGCGGGTGATGCCGCAGTGGCAATTGGCGGTGCCGGTGGTGCCATTTCGCTTCTGCCGCCGGGCGGCAATATCAGTCGCTGACCGGTTTTTAGCAGATACGGCGGGCTGATATTATTGCGGCGAATAATGTCACCCACCGAAATACCATAACGTCTGGAAAGGGAACTGGCGGTATCACCTGCCTGTACAATATGAATTGGTGGCACGGGCAATCGCAATTGCTGGCCGGGGCGAACTTTGAACGGTGCCGAAAGTCCATTTGCTTCGATCAGTTCGCGTGTTGTTGTACCTGTGCGTGCTGCCACATCAGCCAGCGTTTCACCTGTCTGTACAAAGGTCGTTGAGGATGATGACGCAACATTTGCCACGGGGCGCAAACTACTCTCACCAGGCTTCGGGCGCGGGATCGGAACGGCACCATATCGCCCACTACTGACAACCGGTGTTGATGGCGTGCCACACGCTGCCAGCGCCAGCATACAAGCACCAACGCATATCTTTGTAATTATGCTGCGCCCAACCATCATGTCCCGCCAGAGCGCCAGTTTTTGCGATCATCGGCCACAGGTTCCGGACCTGATACCAGCGGCACAAATCGCACAGGTGAAAGACTTTTGATCGTATGACCATCTTCAGTGCGTTCGATGCGCAGCAGGTCCTGGGTGGTAAGATCGGGTCCCACTGGCACCACCATGATCCCGCCTATGCGCAACTGGCCAATCAGGGCCATCGGCAGTGTGGGTGCGGCAGCGGTTACCATGATCCGGTCAAATGGTGCCTGATCCGGCCAGCCCAGCGATCCGTCACCCACGCGCGTGATGATGTTGGTAAATCCCAGATTTGCAAAGCGGACCTGCGCATCCTGTGACAGGGTGCGAAAACGTTCGACCGAATAGACCATGCGGCAAAGCTTCGACAAAACCGCAGTCTGATAACCCGATCCGGTACCGATTTCCAGGACCCGATGACGATGACTGACGTCAAGCTGTTCCGTCATCAGGGCAACCACATAGGGTTGGGAAATTGTCTGCCCGCATTCGATCGGCAGTGCCGTGTCATCAAAGGCATGCCGCAGAAAATTTTCGGCAACAAAATGATCGCGGGGCACGCGTTCGATTGCGGATAATACATCCTGCGCGGCGATACCCCGCCCGCGCAGCTCCATCAGAAGCCGGATCACTAAACCGTCGGACGCGTTCGCCGACGTCATGGCCCTATTTGCCCGACGCCGCTTTCAGCGGTTTGGTTTTGCCCGGGCTGGGCTTTTTTACTTTCGATTTTGAAGGTGCGTCAAACGCCTTGGACAATGATTTCAACGACTGCTGATGGGTCAGGTCCATATGCAATGGCGTTACTGAAATATAGCCATCGTAAATGGCTTTTAAATCGCTGCCTTGCGCAGGGCGCGACGGATTACGCTGAAATCCAAGCCAGTAATAGGGCTGATGGCGTCCATCCAGACGACGTTCGATGCGCACCTGCGACTGATCACGCCGCCCCTGAACCGTGACCCGAACCCCTTTCACCGCGTCGGGTCTGGCATTCGGAAAATTGACGTTGATCAATACGCCTTTGGGCCAGCCTTTTACCAGCAGGCTGCG
>CAISDR010000287.1 GCA_903884125.1 uncultured bacterium | reverse complement strand
GCCAGAACAAGTCCCGGCGCACCGACCACAAAAAATGCCGAGCGCCAGCCATAGGCCTGAGAGACAAAACCGCCCACCAGAAAACCGATCAGAATGCCAAGCGGTACACCAAGAGAATAAATACCTGCGGCCGTCGCGCGTTTTTCAATAGGATAATAATCAGCGATCAGCGAATAGGCTGGCGGATTTCCACCGGCTTCGCCAATCGCCACGCCTACGCGAATCAGCGCCAACTGCCAATAGTTCTGCGCAAGGCCAGTCAATACCGTCATGGCACTCCACACGCTCACCGCTATAATGATAATGTGCTTGCGGCTGAAACGGTCGGCCAGAAGTGCAATCGGCACACCAAGCGTGGTGTAGAACAGCGCAAAAGCAAAGCCGCTTAAAAATCCCAGTTGGGAATCCGCCAGATCGAATTCCCGTTTGATCGGTTCAATCAGGCTGACCAGAATCGACCGGTCCAGAAAATTTGATGTGTAGGCGAGCAATAACAAAAACAGCGCAACATTACGTTGACGACTGGTTATCATATGGATTTCCACCCTGACGATGTGCCGTCACGAAAACTGAAAGGTCGTTTCGCAAAGACAGATTATTATTGGCCGGATGATGCCAGCACCCGTGATCGGGCGCCAGTAAAAACGGGCCCTTCCCAACTGGTCAGTCGTAACGACGACTACGGCGCAGTGGCGGCACGAATCTGCTTTAGTCCATCATCCAAATGGTCGGGAAAACTGGTAAACCAGCTTCGCGCATCTTCCAGGCTGGTGGATGATTCAATTCGCGCAGCCAGCGCCCAAACACGCCTGAGCCCGACATTTCCAGCACTGCCCTTGATTTTGTGTGCCAGCCGTTGGCTCTGATTGAGTTCGCCCGCCGCAAGTGCCTTCTGGAGTTCAACCAGACTCTCGCGCGATGTGCGCTCCAATACTTCGATCATCTGCTGCAGGTACGGCCCTTCAAGCACGTCCTTTACGGTCGCAAGTACGGCGTGATCGATGACCGGTTCGAGAAGTATATCACTGGAAGTGATCATCATGGATAAATTCCGGTTTCGGCAGTAGGGCGGAATCGACCAATTCCGATAAGAATAGCAATTCTAACATAGGATATTCTGGGGGTGCCCAAAAAGAAATCCTTGCGCCAGATCGATGCCTATATCTTTCAGGATCACGGCATCTGACTCCGTTTCAACGTGTTCGGCAATCGAGGTGATGCCCAGATCCTTGCAGATAGTGGCAAGCGCGCGAACAAGAATAAGATTCTTTCGTGATGTGCCGATCTGGCTGATATAGCTGCCATCCAACTTTAGATAGTCAACTGACAGTGCTTGCAAATATTGGAAGCTGGCGGCACCAGCACCAAAATCGTCGATGCAGACTTTGACCCCCAGTTTGCGGAACGCCTGAATGGCGCGGTCTGCATCGGCTAAATCCCGCAATTCGGAACTTTCTGTGATCTCCAGCAGAATTCGGCTGGTCGACACCTGGGTTCGTTCAAGCAGCGTCAGCAGCGTGCGGGTTGTCGCGGTATCATCAAGTGATCGGCCGGAAAGGTTAATGGCCAGTTTCACATGCTCTGGGGACTTGGCCAATGTTTCAACAGCCAGACTCCACACCGCCAGATCCAATTCCGGCGCCATGCCGGTTGATTCGGCAAAAGAAATGGACTCTGCCGGCGACTCGTTGGTGCCAAGGCGCGCCAGAGCCTCGAAATGGTGGGTTTTGCGCGAAGAAAGCTCGACAATCGGTTGATAGGCCAATTGCAGTTCGCCGCTTCGGATAATCTGTTGAAACGTTGCCATCCGGTCTACGGTGGCCTGAACCATGGCATCGACAGCCATATCAAGTCGATTGGGCAGAACCGGGGGATTGTTCGGATCGCTGAGCCGCGCCAGCGCAAAGCGAACAGCCTGCATGGCTTCTTTGGTTCTAAGTCCAGGCTGGCTCAACGGCATGCTTGATGCTTGAGGCTCGGTCGAAAATGCGCCGTCGCTAGCTGTGTTCAGGGTCTTGGTGAACGCAGATTTAACTGTGCCGGGTTCGATCTTGGAATCATGCACCACGCCAAAGCGATCCGGCGTCATGCGCCCGGCAAGGCCATTCAGTGACAGGGATTGCAGCATTGCGCCAACCTGGCTCAGCATTCCTTTTGTTGTGATGGCGCGGGATTTTTCCGACTTTGGACGACCAGCCCATGAACTCAGGCCATCGACACTCAAAACGGTCAATCGAGCATTATGTGCCCCGCCGCCCGGCTTTCCCACCAGTTCGCCAGCCGCCTTTGAAAACGCTTCGGCCGACATCAACCCCGTGTCAACATCATTTGATCCAACTGACGGGGCGGCGCGGCCTGTCAACATACTGACGGCGCAGTGGATACCATCGCTGCCTTTGGGCAGGCGATAG
>CAISDR010000286.1 GCA_903884125.1 uncultured bacterium | reverse complement strand
GACTTTCTTCTGCTGGTCGGGACCACGGAAATTGAACGAGCCCACATAGGCGCGGCTCTGGATTTCGCGTTTGCCCAGTTTCAGCACTTCGGCACCACCGGAAATTTCCTGCCAGACTGTCTTTGCCGGATCCAGCGCATCGCGGCTTTGATCCACATAACCCAAAAGAACAGTATCACCCAGCCGCAGCGTACCCTTATCAGGTGTTTCCTGACCAAACAGCATGCGGAACAAAGTGGACTTGCCCGCGCCATTGGGACCAATCACGCCAACAATGCCGCCCGGTGGCAGGCTGAACGACAGATTGTCAATCAGCAGACTGTCGCCATAACCTTTGGACAGACCGGTTGCCTCGATCACCAGATCGCCCAATCGCGGTCCGGGCGGGATTACAATCTGGGCGCGACCATCGCTGGCCAATCCCTGTTCCTGCTGTTTTTCCTCATAAGAGCGGATACGCGCCTTGGACTTGGCCTGACGCGCCTTGGGTGAGGACTGAATCCATTCCAGTTCCTTTTCCAGTGCCTTTCGTTTGGCTTCCTCTTCGCCGGTTTCCTGTTCCAGCCGTTTGCGCTTCTGATCCAGCCAGCTTGAATAGTTCCCTTCATATGGAATGCCGCGACCGCGATCCAGTTCCAAAATCCATCCGGTGACATTATCCAGAAAATAACGGTCATGGGTGACCAGCACCACTGTGCCCTTGTATTCCTGCAAGTGACGTTCCAGCCAGGCAACGCTTTCTGCATCCAGATGGTTGGTCGGTTCGTCCAGCAAAAGAAGGTCCGGCTTTTCAAGCAGCAGGCGGCACAGCGCCACCCGTCGTTTTTCACCACCGGACAAGTTTGTTATTGCCAGATCAGGGGCTGGGCAGCGCAGCGCGTCCATGGCGATTTCAACCTTGCGGTCGATATCCCAGGCATCCGCCGCATCAATTTTTTCTTGAAGCTCAGCCTGTTCGGCATAGAGCGCGTTCATCTCGTCGTCAGACAGATCTTCGCCGAATTTGGCCGAGACTTCTTCAAACCGCACCAGCAGCGCCTTGGTATCCGCCAGCGCTTCCATCACATTTTCAAAGACGGTCTTGTTGGGATCAAGCTGGGGTTCCTGTTGCAGATAACCAACCGTGGCCCCCTTGGCAGCCCAGGCTTCGCCCGTAAAATCCTTGTCCAGCCCCGCCATGATCTTGAGCAGGGTCGATTTACCCGCACCGTTCACGCCAATCACACCAATTTTGACGCCCGGCAAAAACGACAGCCAAACATCCTTCAACGTCTGTTTGCCGCCCGGATAAGCCTTGGAAAGGCCCTTCATCACGTAAACATATTGATAGCTGGCCATCTTATTGAAATCCCTCGTCATTTTACCTGTTTGGCTGATCGCGTGCCCGCTGCGCGCCTCAGACGAAGCGCTGTGCCCGGTTCCTGATCCCCAACCACCCTGATGGCGCGATATCAAGCACGGAGACGGCATTTGGGCAACCGCAATCGCAACAAGCCTCTTTAATTTCAGGTCCCCGATCCCAATATGGCGTTTGGAGTATAAGGGGCGATTGATGGATTTCCTGTTTGAGCTATGGCTGGCCAAACCGTTATGGGCCTGGGCTGGCTTTTTTTCGCTGGTCGCGGCCCTGCTTGCCTTTGATCTGGGCGTATTAAGTGGCAAGCGCCACGATCCCACCATTCGGGAAAGCCTGGCCCTGTCGGCATTTTACATTTCCCTTGGGCTTGGGTTTGGCCTTTGGGTCTACTGGTATTTCGGTCCTGAGGCCGGTTTGAATTATGTCACCGGCTTTGTCATCGAAAAGACACTGGCGGTTGACAATATTTTTGTGATCGCGCTGATTTTCGGCTTTTTTGCCATACCGCTGGCAGATCAGCGGCGCGTGCTGTTCTGGGGCGTGCTGGGGGTCGTCGTATTGCGCGGGATCATGATTGGTGTCGGAGCCACGCTGGTCCATGAATTTGAATGGCTGCTTTATATTTTTGCAGCGTTTCTGGTTTTCACCGGGATCAAAATGCTTGCAGCCGGTGAAGCCAAGATGT
>CAISDR010000285.1 GCA_903884125.1 uncultured bacterium | reverse complement strand
ATTGACCATCACGTCGCTGACCCAGCGCGCGCGGCGACTTAAACGTCAAAAGGGGCTTGATCTGATTGTAATCGACTATCTGCAATTGATCCGCCCGGCCAATGCATCGCGTTCTGATAATCGTGTGCAGGAAGTATCGGAAGTCACACAGGGTCTCAAAGCACTGGCCAAGGAACTGGCCGTGCCCGTGCTGGCCCTGTCGCAATTGTCACGCCAGGTTGAAAGCCGCGAAGACAAGCGCCCGCAATTGTCAGACCTGCGCGAATCCGGGTCAATTGAACAGGACGCCGACGTGGTGATGTTCATCTATCGCGAGGAATATTATCACATGCGCTCGCGCCCTGCGCGCAACGAAGAAGAAGAGAATTCACCCAAATGGCAGGAATGGGAAGAGCGCCGGGCAAAAATTCAGGGCATTGCCGAAATCCTGATTTCGAAACAGCGCAACGGTCCGATTGGTACAGTTGAACTGCTGTTTGAAAGCAAGCTGACCAAATTCGCCAATCTGGCCCAGTCGGACCATTACCCTGAACCACGATGAGTGCTGCTGGTGAGCGCACCGATCCTTCGCGTTGACCTTGGGGCACTGGTCCATAACTGGACCCGGCTGAGTGCGCTGGCACACCCGGCACAACTTGCTGCGGTTGTGAAAGCTGATGCCTATGGTCTGGGCATTGGTGGGGTGGCGCCCACGCTGGCGCGACTGGGTGCGCGTCAGTTTTTTGTTGCCCATGTCAGCGAGGCAATGGCCCTGCGCCGCACCCTGCCCGATCCGTCGATCGAGATTTACACGCTTAATGGTCTGGATGTAGCCCATCTGGCCGAGATGCTGGCCTTTGATATCGCGCCTGTTTTGAATTCAACGCAGGATGTCATCATCTGGCGGCAGGCGGCATCGGCGCGCACCCTCATGCCCAAAGCCGCACTGCAACTGGATACCGGCATGAATCGGCTGGGGCTGAAACCCGCAGATTTCAACGACCTGCCGCCATTCGATGACCTGAATATTCCCTGGGTGATTTCGCATCTTGCGGTTGGTGATGATCCGCTTCATCCGACCAATGCGCGCCAGATCGAAATATTTACACAGCTTTGCGCCCATGTGCCGCATGCCAGAAAAAGTCTGCTGAATTCCGCGGGACTGACCCACCTGGACGGACCGCGATTTGATCTGGTCAGACCCGGCATTGCCCTGTTCGGGGGCATGATCAGCCCTGAACTTACCCTTAAAACCGTAGCCCAGCTGTCGGGGAGGATTTTGGCGTTGCGTGCCGTCGCAACTGGTGATTCGGTGGGCTATGCCGCTCAGTTTCAGGCCAGACGCCCGACTATGATTGCGACCATCGGCCTTGGCTATGCCGATGGCTATCCACGCCAACTTGGTGACCGGGCGCGCATGTGGATTGTTGAGGCACAGGCCTACGCACCGGTTGTTGGTCGAGTATCCATGGACCTGATAACGCTGGACGTAACAGATATTGATCCGGGGCGGATTGGCGTGGGATATGAAGTTGAAGCATTTGGCGAAAACATCACGGTCGAAGAATTGGCAGCGCAAGCTGGCACGATCAGTTATGAAATCTTGACCCGTGTGTCTTCCCGTGTATCACGGTCTTACATAGGTCTATAGAATAGAGTCTGACGTAACGGGTCTGGTGGCCCAAGGCAGGAGCCTGGCAGTGATACGGTTTCTTGGGCTTTTGGGCCATTTGGTATTGCAGTTTTTACGCGGGACCGGACGGGTTGCCCGCTTTTGCGGCATCGCTTTAAGCCATTGCGTCCGCCCGCCCATCTATCTGGGCCTGATCGGGCAGCAGATGATGCGCATCGGCTATTTTTCATTGCCCGTCGTGGCGCTGACGGCCCTGTTTACCGGCGCGGCACTGGCCCTGCAAATTTTTATCGGATCATCGCGCTTCAATGCTGAAT
>CAISDR010000284.1 GCA_903884125.1 uncultured bacterium | reverse complement strand
TTCAACAAGATCGTCAAATTAACTACCGTATCTGAATAATTACTTGGTTTTTTCTTGGTAGT
The DNA here is from genome assembly GCA_903884125.1 of uncultured bacterium. Lineage (GTDB taxonomy): Bacteria > Pseudomonadota > Alphaproteobacteria > CAISDR01 > CAISDR01 > CAISDR01. The sequence continues at coordinate 11,909 of CAISDR010000284.1, read as the reverse complement.
AAACCCGATAACCCGAAGATCGCAAAATTTGGCTCAGCAAACAGTCGCGCAACAGGATAAGGGGTTTATGCCGCGCTGGGTTGGACGCAGGTTCGGTATAAGCATTACCGTCCTACCTTCCATGTTTGAGCCCGCTTGCTTGCTGCGCAGACTTTGGATTCAAGTCTGTTGATTGTTCCATGCGATTTTTAGAGTCCTTCGATCCATTGGAAAGTGAATTGAAACTTTAGGATTAGGCGCGGTGATGACAAACAGCTATCCACAGCTTTCCTGGCGCGTTGATATGAATCAATTCCATTTGGTCGATAACACTTATTCTGGGCCACTACATTAAGCCAACCCCAATGCGGCAAGGGGGAAATTTGAGTAGCCCTGTTTCCCATAAATCCCTCAGGCCCCAGGATCTTGCATTCCGAAGCGAAGTTCAGGCTTTTCTGGATCGCGCGCTGACTGATGACCTGCGGGCCGCCGGTCAACGGACGACCGGTGTACACACCGAGATCGGCGCTTCGCGCGAATGGCACCAAAGGCTGTTCCGGCAGGGATGGATTGCACCCGCCTGGCCTGCTTCATTTGGCGGAACAGGATGGTCCCTTCAGCAGAGATACCTTTTTGACCGCATGTTGGCTGAAAATGATGCACCGATTCTATCAGCTTCCGGCATTCGGGCGTTGGGTCCGTTGCTGATCCACATTGGCGATGATCATCTTTGCAAGCGATTTCTGCCGCGCATCCTTGATGGCGAGGATCTTTGGTGTCAGGGCTTTTCCGAACCTAATGCCGGGTCCGATCTTGCAGCGCTGGCATGCAGGGCGGTACCGGATGGAAGTTTCTATCTGTTGAATGGGACCAAGATCTGGACCACCGGCGCTGGCAATTCGAACAAAATGTTTCTGCTGGCCCGAACCCGCAATACCGGCAAGCCCCAGGAAGGGATCACGTTTCTACTGCTGGATATGAATTCTCCCGGTGTGAACATCCGACCTATATCCATGCTGAATGGTGATGCTGAATTTGCCGAAGTCATATTTGATGACGTGCGGGTGCCAATCAGCAACAGAGTAGGTGCTGAGTGCGATGGGTGGGCGGTTGCCAAAATACTTATGCGTTATGCGCGCTCGAACAATACCACATCCGGTACTTTGCGACGGTCGCTTCGTTCTGCCATGCGCACTGGACAGTTGAATGGTCTTTCCAGCGATCCAGCATTTATGATCCAGAAGGCTGAGTGTGAGATTCGCCTGACGGCAATTGAAACGCTGGAATTGCGCCTTTTGGCCGAGGGCAGACTTGGCGATGATGACGACCGTGTTCCGTCATTGCTTAAACTTCTTGCTAGCGAGCTGCATCAGGCAATCAGTGAGTTTGGACTGACTGCGGCAGGATTTTTTTCGCTGGCAAAGGAAGGCGGTCAGCACAGCGCCGACAGCCTGGCTGCCGGTGGCCATGCAACATCGAAATATCTGGCGACACGCGCAGCAAGCATTTATTCCGGCACCAATGAAACACATCGGAATGTTCTGGCCAAGGCAATTATCGGAAGGCTTTAGGTTTGCCTAGCCATTAGCTCTGATTGCCCGATCTGACCTTGGATGCTGTCAGCTTAAATATCGGCGAATCATTCGGGTCTGGCGCACAATTTGCTCTCCCCATCACTGCAATCATTGGTCACCGGAAGACAAATAGTTAACGCTGAAATTACAATTGCAAGGTTGTAGGGCTGAGCTCTGATTAATACCCAAATATTATTGTCAGAATTTTATATATCTTATCTTGTGCTGTGTTTTTATTACCGCTAAAGTTAGTACTAATATGGGGTTATTTGAATGTGACGGTGAGCGAGCGAGATGTCTGCGATCATTTCAGAAATTCAATTGATGCGTGGAATGGGCATTTTTGCCGACCGGGACGGTAACTCACCTAGCTTAGAGTTACGCAGATATAATCTTATCTATGGTTTTAATGGATCAGGCAAAAGCACGTTATCGCGACTTTTTTCTAGTCTACAGCATGGCACCCTGGATGATCGTTTGCCCGGCGCGTGTTCATTTGAGCTTGAACTTACAGATCAGACTCGATTTGGCTATCCAAAAAATTCAAATGGCCTTGAACAGCGGCTGTTCGTCTTTAATGAAGATTTCATCGAAAAAAATTTGCGATGGACTGCCGGGCTTGCTAACCCAGTGTTTTATATCGGTGCAAATCAGGCAGATGCTGCTGCCAGACTTGCGAACATTGAACACAAAATATTTGAAAAGCAGCTGAAGAAGATCACAGCAGATACTGGTGCAAAGGGTGCCGAAAATGCTTTTGCTATTTTCAAAAGAGAACGGGCAAAGGCTACAGCATCACATCTTTATCTGGCCGGCCGAAAATATGAGGCGCCCAATCTTGCTAACGATTATGAAAGTTGGAAAGAAAGCAATCTTATAACACTTTCAGATACCAAACTGAACGCGCTGGTTGACATCAGACGTCGTGACGTGCCGCTGCACAGCCTGACCAATATAGCTTTTGATATTTCCCGAATAGCAAAAGCGTTTCAGGACACGATTGAAATCTGCGGTCAGTCGATAACAAATGTTTCGTTAAATGAATTGAGGCAATATCCCGAAATGCTGATCTGGCTAAAGCATGGCCATGAATTTCATAAGGAAAATGCGCGCGATGATTGTCTGTTTTGTGGCAATCATATTTCCAACGAACGGTCGGATCGGCTTGCGTCCGAATTCGATTCACACATTGATGACTTCATTGATCGTCTCAATAAAACAGCCGACGAGCTCAAGGCTCTGATTGCGGAAATCTTCCGGTTACCTACGATAATACCGTCCGCAGATGCGTTGGTCGCAGAAATGCGCGAAAGTTATCGCGAAAATCGATCTGAGTTTCTAAGCGGGTCGCAAAAGATTCATGCTTTTTTGTCTAACCTTGAAAAGATATTAAATAAAAAACAAAAACACCCTGCGACACCAAGTGACTTGTCTGTATTGGCCGAGATGGCCAACCGGGATAATACGATTTCATCAATGGCAATTGCCATGGATGCAATAAATTCAGCGATCCTGGAGCACAATACAATCGTCAAGGATTTTTCCAATGAAAAAACCAAGGCTGAAGTCGCTATCAGAAAACACTTTGTAGCTGAATGTTTGGAAACATATGAAAAACACCTCGATGAGGTGGATAAGGCAAAATTAAAATGTAATGATTTAGCGAAAGAAATTTCCACCCTTTCCGAAGAAGCAGAAAGACTGCGCCGGCAGATAAGAGCACATGCACCAGCAGCCACAGCCATTAATGAACTTGTTGCATCTTACCTTGGGCATAACGAACTGACGATTCATCCTATATCGCAAGGTTATGAACTGCATCGCTATGGCAATCCGATCAAGGGACCGCCCAGCGAAGGCGAGAAGATGGCAATTGCCATTTCGTATTTCCTGTCATCACTTGAAGCCGAGGGGCGCAAGCTGAAAAATCTGATCGTTGTGGTCGATGATCCGGTGTCGAGCCTCGATACAAAAGCACTAAATTATGCTTGTGCGCTAATAAAAAAACGACTGCGCGATGCTGCTCAGGTTTTTGTTATGACTCACAATCTGCAATGCATGAACGAATTTAAGAAGGCGTGGAAGCAGTTTCATCCGAGTAAAAACAAAAGCAACCCGACAGCTACCTTTCTTTTTATTGATGTGTGCGTTCCCGCCGGACAAAAAACACGCTCGTCAAATATCATCGAAATGTCCAAGCTGTTGCGGGAATACGAATCTGAATATCATTTTCTTTTTAGCCATGTTTTGCGTTTTGTGAATAACGCTCAGGATTGCTTTGATCACGGCTATATTATGCCCAATGTGCTAAGACGGGTTCTGGATGTATTTCTCACCTTCAAATACCCTGGAAGTGAGGGATTTGTGGGAAAGATTGATGCAATTGCGCGGTTCTATCCAGGTTTTGATACCGATCGCCTATCTGCGCTTGAGCGGCTGTCCCAGACAGAATCACATTCTGACAATCATGATGATCTACTATCGTTTTCGTCCATGACGGTTGAAGAGTCGCGTCAGGCCGCGACGACATTGCTGGACTTGATTGAGCATGTGGATCCAGTTCATCTAAAAAGAATTAGAGAAGTGTGCAAACCATGAACACTGTGCAGGATCAATCATTTCAATTTGACGCATACGCTCAAGCGCCAGGATAAGTTCATCCGGGCTGGCATCGGCACCATGGACCAGACCGGTAAGTCCGCCCTGAGCAACAACTGAAATGTTCTGATCACTACACCAGCGCAATACCGCAGCAACTTCTGCTGTGCTGACAGGGCGCACCAAGAACATTGCCGTCAGCTTGTCTGGTCGAAATATGCCCGCAGATCATGTCGCCACGTGTTGATGATCAGGGACGCCACTTTCTCCGACTTAGGCGCGCAGCGCATTCAGATGATTCATCTGATTTGTCCAATTGGCAATGTGGTCTTTTGAAATGAGAAGCGTGTGATAATGACTAGGCAATATTTTCGCGAACCAGTCGCAAAAAACCTGCGGCATCCTGTCTAATGACGTGAACGACAATATCCCGGCAACATGGTGATCAGAAAAAGATTGCGAGGAGACGGCCAATGTTCATCCCGCAGGATATCGCTGAAACCATTGTCGATCCAAGAGCCTATGGAAATGGCAAGATTGTTGACGATGCTTTTCGTTTTCTTCGACGTGAGGCGCCGTTGGCAATTGCCCAGCCCAAGGGATATGATCCCTTCTGGGTCGTCACACGACACGCTGATATATTGGCGATCGAAAGACAGAACGATCTTTTTCACAATGGCGATCGGTCAGCAACGCTCACCACAATAGAGGCCGATAGAAAAGTACGCGACATGATGGGTGGTTCGCCACATCTGGTGCGCGCACTTGTGCAAATGGATAATCCTGACCATTTTCAGTATCGGCATCTGACCCAGTCCTGGTTCATGCCGCAGAATCTGCGCAAACTGGAAGCACGCATTCGCGAAATTGCCCGTGGGTTTGTCGACAATATGGCGCGATTGGGCGGCAGGTGTGATTTTGCCCGCGATGTTGCTTTTCTATATCCGCTGCATGTTGTGATGGAAGTGATGGGTGTGCCGGAATCCGATGAGCCACGCATGCTTCGTCTGACGCAGGAATTATTCGGCAGCGCGGATCCTGATCTGAACCGCAGTGGCAAGGAAATCACGAACTACTCTGAAGGGGTCGATACAATTCAGGCAGTCGTTATGGATTTCATGAATTATTTTGCGGCCATCACGGAAGACCGGCGGGTCAATGCGCGCGAGGATCTGTGCAGCGTTATTGCAAATGGCAAGATCAATGGTCAGCCGCTGGGGCATCTGGAAGCGATGTCCTATTATATCATCGCCGCAACAGCCGGACACGACACAACATCGAACACAACTGCGGGCGGTCTGTGGGCCCTTGCTGAACGTCCGGATCAGTTTGCACGTCTTAAGGCAGATCCCACACTGCTTAATTCTTTTATCGAGGAATCCATTCGCTGGGTTACCCCGGTCAAACATTTTATGCGGACGGCTACTGCTGATACAGAAGTTGGCGATCAGAAGATTGCAGCGGGGGACTGGCTGATGCTGTCTTATCCATCAGGAAATCGGGACGAGCTGGTATTTGAAAACCCGTTTGAATTTGAAGTGGGGCGCACACCGAACAGACATCTTGCATTTGGCTATGGCGCTCATATCTGCCTGGGCCAGCATCTGGGCCGCATGGAAATGCGCATTCTGTGGGAAGAACTGCTGCCAAGGTTGCAGTCATTCGAGCTGGATGGTGAACCAAAGCTTATGAATGCGAATTTCGTTTGCGGGCCGAAAACTGTTCCTATTCGGTACAAAATGCTTTGACCCTGGCGGAGGTCGAAATGACTGTTCCCTACAGGGTCTGGCAGTGCCGAACCTGTGGCTATATCTATGAGGAGGAAAAGGGCGATCCGGGTGAAGGGCTGGCCGCTGGAACCCGCTGGCATGAAATCCCCGAATCCTGGATATGCCCGCTTTGCGGGACACCGAAATCCGACTTCGACATGATAGAGCTGTAGCGCTATTGGCTGTACATTTGTTCACAGCAATATGCCGCGGATAGCAAGTCAGTTAGATCAAACATACTTGAATCAGGGGTACATCCTATGAAAGGGTGTCATCATGATTTTTGGCCGCTGGGGCAGGCGTTAATGACCTGCGCCCTGTAAGAAATTGGGGGAAACCGGGAAATGAAAACGCGCATCACTGAAATGTTCGGCGTTGAAACACCCATTGTCATGGGTGGCATGACTGGTGTTGGATATGGCGAACTGGTCGCCGCCGTTGCCAATGCAGGCGCGCTGGGCTTTATCACGGCGCATATGTTCCCATCTGGTGAAGCATTGCTTGCAGAAATCGAAAAGACCAAAAAGCTGACCAGTAAGCCTTTTGGCGTGAACCTTACCCTGCTGCCGTCAATCAACCCTATTCCCTATGACCAATATCGCGAAGCCATCATTGAATCCGGCATCAAGATTGTCGAGACTGCCGGACGCGCGCCGGTTGATCATCTGCCCCGGTTCAAGCAAGCGGGCGTCAAAGTTATTCACAAATGCACCTCTGTTCGTCATTCCGTATCTGCGGTCAAGCATGGTGTTGATGTGATCAGCATCGATGGCTTTGAATGCGCCGGCCACCCCGGCGAAGATGATATCGGACTGGTGGTGCTGTTACCGGCAACTGTTGATGCGGTTGACGTGCCGGTCATTGCATCGGGCGGCATGGCCGATGGCCGGTCATTGGTCGCGGCGCTTGCACTGGGAGCCGAAGGGGTCAATATGGGCACACGGTTTTGCGCGACAGTCGAGGCGAAAATCCACGAAAACGTCAAACGCAAGATTGTTGAATATACCGAACGTGATACCGTACTGGTCGGACGCACGCTTAAAAATACTGCGCGTGTGGCGCGCAATGCAATATCCGAACAGGTGGCTGAAATTCAACGCGACCCGACCAAATCATTTGCCGATGTGCGGGAATTGATGGCGGGTGTTCGTGGCCGCGAAAATGTGCTGCGCGATGGCGATCTGGATGGCGGTATCTGGACCACGGGTCAAAGCCAGGCTTTGATCCATGACATCCCTACCTGTGCTCAACTGGTGAAAAACATCATGGCTCAGGCCGATGCGATCATGAGCCAGCGATTCGCAAGGATTGCAGGATAGGGGATGGCGCTGTTCGCCGGTGGTGTTCAGTATCCCTTTTCTCGAGCTGTGGCCCGTTGAATGGCAAATAGTCCGAATATCAGAATATATGCATAACAGATCAGGGTTAGGATCAGGAATACAGCTTGAAAATCATGGGTGTTTTTCAGGTTGGCAAACGTCTGGGGAATGACCGCACCACCGGATACGCCCATGATCAGGATCGCTGCACCAACTGGTGTATGTCGGCCAAGCCCGCTGATACCGGTTGGAAATATGGCAGGCCACATCATCGCATTTGCAAACCCCAGCGATGCCACAAAGAGGACTGACAGATAACCTGTAGACAGATAGGCCATGGTGGTCAGTACAATGCCCAGGGCTGCTGACTGGGCAAGATATTGTTCCTGTGCGATAAAACGTGGCACTATTAAATAGCCAGTCCCATATCCAATCAGCATGGCTATCAGAGTTGCGCTACCCAGAAACTTCGTTTCATCAAGCGGCAGGTCAAAGCCACGGGCATAGGTGCCAATCGCATCACCGGCAATCACCTCCACCCCCACGTAAAAAAATATTGCCCAGAAGCCAAGCCACAGATTTGTGGCCTTGAACAGGCTTGGGGTCTGCTGGGTTTGGGAATCGGCAGCTTCTGATCTGGTCGATAGTTCGGGCAGCGCGGTCATCAGGATCATTACGGACAGCACGGCCAGTACGGCTGCCATCGCCATATAGGGCGCGTAAATGCCCTGTGCAAAATGAATTATGATTGCCTCGCGCGCATCTGAATCCGCAGCGGCTGTTACACTGGCATCGAGCTGGGATATGCCAGACATGACAAACAGACCGAATACCACCGGAGCCAGTGCGCCAGCGAGCTTGTTGCAGATGCCCAGTACCGCGATGCGCTGGGCAGCCCGGTCAAATGAGCCCATCAGCGAGATATAGGGATTTGACGCTGCCTGAAGGATGGTAAGCCCGGCGCCGATGATGAAAAGACCAATCAGGGTCCCGGGAAAAATGCGCATGGTGGCCAACTGGCCGAATACCGCAGAACCGGCGGCCATAACCAACAGTCCCAGCGCCATCCCTTTTTTCATGCCGATGACATTCAGGATGGCAGCCGACGGCAGCGAGAAAAAGAAATACGACATGTAAAATGCCATCGGCACCATAAAGGCTGAAACGTCATCCAGCTTGAATGCAAGTTTTACAAAGGTGATCAGCGGGCTGTTCAGCCAGGTGACAAAGCCGATTACAAAAAACAACCCCCCCATCAGCAATACAATCCGCTTTTCCGAAATCGCGGCATGGTCGTTGGCACCAGCAGTGGGTTGGTCATTTTTCATGGTTCTATTTCTTCAACTGACTGGAAGTGGCCTACGTTTCAGTGACAATGCATCGGGGTCCGTGCATCATCAATAACATTTGTGACCACTTCAGGCTTCACAGAATGCTTCAATGGCACATAACATGGCGGATGCCTGATCTGGACCGTTCCCTGACTAGCGCGCTTATCGCCAATTTCAAAGCACTGGTAAGCAATGCCGGGGACGGTCAGGCTGTGCTTGGCGCGATTTTGCGCCTGAAGGGCGAAGAGCTGCGATTGTCCAATCGTATCCGCGACCGCGAACGCGCTGGCGGACCGTTGCAGATGAACCTTGCGCGTGCTGATCGGGCCCGGCGCCACGAAGTCCTCAAGATCCTGCGCGATCTTGAACCGGCAAAGGAATAGAGCTGGGCGTACATATGTTTGGTACTCAGAATTTGTGGCTGTTTGTGATGGCGGGCTTTCTTTTGAACTTAAGCCCGGGGCCGGATACAATCTATATTCTGGGCAGATCAGCCACACAGGGTTTTAACGCCGGGCTGGCAGCGGCCTTTGGCATTTCTGCGGGATGCATGGTGCACATTCTGGCGGCAACGCTTGGGCTGTCGGCAATATTGGCGACATCTGCCAGCCTGTTCTTTACGATAAAGCTGATGGGCGCTGCCTACCTGATCTATCTGGCTGGCATGATGATCGCGGATGCCTGGCGCAATGACCAGCATGCGCCGGAATTGGTATCCGCGCTGCCAGTGGCCAGTCCATTTCGGATATTTGCTGCAGGCTTTCTGACCAATGTGCTGAACCCGAAAGTGGCGCTGTTCTTCCTGGCTTTTCTGCCGCAATTTGTGGCGCCCAATGCGCCTGACAAACCACTTGCCATGCTGTTTTTAGGGCTGGTCTTCAATCTGAATGGCAGCGTGTGGTCCATTTTTCTGGCATGGGCGGGTGCCAGGATCCAGCAACGACTGTCTACGGCCAATGCCGGATTTTCCCGAATACTTAATTACGCATTGGCTGCAATGTTTTTATACTTCGGCCTGCGACTGGCCTTGAGTAGCGATTGATCTAGAGCAATTTCAGCAAAAGTGCGCAGCGGTTTTGCCCCCGAAATTGCGTCAAAACAAATGGATAAAGCATTTTCATGACGCCGTTTGAAACGAAAATGCTCTAAAGCCGTTGGGCATGCCAGCGCAGATGATCCGCCATGAAAGTTGAAATGAAATAATAGGAATGGTCGTATCCGGGCTGGTGGCGCAAATTCAATGGCACCTTTGCCCGCGCACAGGCTGCGATCAGCAGATCAGGCTTTAGTTCACGATCCAGAAATGGATCCGCGGTGCCCACATCAATCAGTAATTCTGACACACGATGACCATCTTCCAGCAGGGCAATTGTATCATGGCCCCGCCATACGGATTCATCTGGCCCAAGATAGCCCGCCAGTGCCTTGCGCCCCCAGGGAACCAAGGATGGGGCCACAATCGGCGCAAAGGCAGAGATGGATTTATAATGTCCCGGATGACGCAGGCTCAGTGTCAACGCCCCATGTCCACCCATGGAATGGCCAAACAGGCCACAGCGTCTGGTATCAGCCGGAAAATGTGCGCCAATCAATGCGGGCAATTCCTGCACAATATAGCTTTCCATGTGAAAATGTCTTGCCCATGGTTCCTGGGTGGCATCCAGATAAAATCCAGCACCCTGACCAAAGTCATAGGCTTCATCATCGGGCACATCGGTCCCACGCGGGCTGGTATCCGGACAGACGATGATCAGACCGAGGTCAGCCGCGATTTGGCTATAGGCCCCTTTCTCCATCACATTGGCATGGGTGCATGTCAGACCCGAGAGATAGGTCAGCGTGGGGCATTGTTTGTGACCAGCCTGGGGTGGCAGAAACACCGCAAAGGTCATCTGGGTGCCGGTGACCTGTGATGAATGCCGCCATACAGACTGCGTGCCGCCAAAGCTTGCGTGTGATTCAACTTGTTCCAGATCAGCCATGATCAGCCCACTCAATCAATATTGGGTTCAAAACACTACCACCGACCGAATGCTTTCGCCCCGATGCATCAGGTCGAATGCATCATTGATCCGTTCCAGTGGCATGACATGGGTGATCATCGGATCGATCTGAATTTTGCCATTCATGTACCAGTCCACAATTTTGGGCACATCGGTCCGACCACGCGCGCCGCCAAAGGCTGATCCTTTCCACACCCGGCCGGTAACCAGCTGAAAGGGGCGGGTTGATATTTCCTTACCCGCTTCTGCAACGCCGATCACCACGCTGGTTCCCCAGCCGCGATGACATGCTTCAAGCGCTGTGCGCATCACACCCGTATTGCCGGTGCAGTCAAAAGTGTAGTCCGCGCCGCCGTCGGTCAGCGCGACAAGATGGGCCACAAGGTCACCCGGCACATCGGCGGGATTGACGAAATGGGTCATGCCGAACCGACGCCCCCACTCCTGCTTGGCGGGATTAAGATCAACGCCGATGATCTTATCAGCGCCGACCATTTTCAGACCCTGGATCACATTTAGTCCAATGCCGCCCAGTCCAAAGACGATGGTATTGGCACCAGGTTCAACGCGTGCGGTATTGGTGACAGCACCAACGCCGGTGGTGACGCCGCATCCGATATAACAGGCTTTGTCAAATGGCGCGTCGAGCCGGATTTTTGCTACGGCGATTTCCGGCAGCACGGTGAAATTTGAAAATGTTGAACACCCCATATAATGGGCAATGGACTGTCCTTTGTAGGAAAAGCGGCTGGTGCCATCGGGCATCAAACCTTTTCCCTGGGTGGCGCGAATGGCCGTGCACAGATTGGTCTTGCCTGACAGACAGCTTTTGCATTGGCGGCATTCAGGCGTATAGAGCGGGATCACATGATCCCCCGGTTTGACCGAGGTGACGCCGGGGCCGATTTCAACCACGATCCCTGCCCCTTCATGCCCCAGAATCGAGGGAAAAATACCCTCGGAATCCAGACCGTCCAGCGTGTAGGCATCGGTATGGCAGATGCCGGTGGCCTTGATTTCGACCATCACCTCACCTTCGCGCGGCCCCTGCAGATCAACCTCGACAATTTCAAGGGGCTGTTTGGCCTCAAAGGCAACGGCAGCGCGGGTCTTCATCATAAAGCTCCATTTACAAAAAGGATGAGTGATCGGGCAGGGGTGATGGACCTGCAATTACACGATTGCAGGCAAATACGAAAATCTAATTCGTCGCTAGGGTCAAATTAGCACAAACGGCCTCAGCCCTTGCGGGCGGGCAAGTCGATGATGCTGGCCACGCGATCGCGCCCGGCGCCTTTGATGTCATAGACAACCCTGTCGACCCGGCTCAGAAATT
>CAISDR010000283.1 GCA_903884125.1 uncultured bacterium | reverse complement strand
TATGACTTTATCGAAAAGCCTTTCAAGACCGACCGGCTGTTGCTGGTCATTGAACGCGCGCTGGAAGCGGCACGCCTGCGCCGCGAAAATCAGGAATTGCGACTGCGTGCAGGATATGACGGCGAGTTGCTTGGGAATTCCGCGGCAATCAATCTGGTCAAGCAGACCATAGAAAAAGTTGCCCCAACCGGCAGCCGGGTGTTGATCACCGGTCCGGCCGGTTCCGGCAAGGAAGTAGTAGCCAGACTGCTGCATGCCTCGTCGCGCCGTGCCAGTGGACCGTTCATCGCGCTGAATGCGGCAACCCTTGATCCGTCACGGGTGGAGATTGAACTGTTCGGGCTGGAAGGTGGCCCGGATACGCCATCAAAAGTGGGCGTGTTTGAACAGGCTCATGGTGGCACACTTTTTCTCGATGAAGTTGCCGACATGCCTTACGAGACCCAGGGACGCATCGTCCGGGTTTTGGTGGAGCAGACTTTTGAACGTGTGGGTGGGGTCAATAAAGTTCAGGTTGATGTGCGCGTCGTGTCATCGTCGTCACGTGATCTGCGGGCGGAAATTGACAACCGTCATTTCCGGGAAGACCTGTTTCATCGCCTGAATGTGGTGCCGATCCGGGTGCCGGGTCTGGCGGAACGTCGTGACGACATTCCCCTGCTGGCGGCGCATTTCATGACCCGGCTGGCGCAGGTTTCGGGTCTGGCCGAACGGCGCATCGGGGATGATGCGATGGCCGCCTTGCAGGCCCATGACTGGCCCGGCAATGTGCGCCAGTTGCGCAATATTGTTGAACGCATGCTGATCCTGGCATCGGACGATGTGCATGCGGCAATCACCGCCGACATGCTGCCGCCGGAAGTGGGCCAGTCACAGCCGGCCCTGATGCGCGATGGCGGACGCGAACATGTGATGAGCCTGCCGCTGCGTGATGCCCGGGAGGTATTTGAACGTGACTATCTGCTGGCGCAGATCACGCGCTTTGGCGGCAATATTTCCCGCACGGCAGCCTTTGTCGGCATGGAACGATCAGCGTTGCACCGGAAACTGAAATCTCTGGGTGTGCATACCGGCAATCGGGGCGGCGATGGCGAAGGCGACCTGACAGATTAAGGCATTTGACACCGCCCTAAAGCCCGCCTATCTGACAGGCAACTATTCCTGAAAGGGAGGGCACCATGCCTGTGGCGGATGATGTAATAGCGTTTGGCCTGAATGCCGATCAGCGCGCCATTGAAGATACCGCCCAGGCATTTGCGGCCGAACACATGGCGCCATTTGCCGCCCTGTGGGATGCCGAGCATATTTTTCCGCGTGATGTATTAAAGCGGGCAGCCGATCTGGGTCTGGCCGGAATTTATGTGCGCGAAGATGTGGGCGGCTCGGGTCTTGGCCGTATGGAAAGTGTGGTTGTGTTCGAGGCATTGTCGCGCGGGTGTGCCTCAACGGCGGCATTCCTGTCGATCCACAATATGACATCATGGATGATTGATACCTTTGGCACGAATGAGCAGCGCCATCGCCTGCTGCCACCCATGACCCGGTTTGACATTATCGGTTCATATTGCCTGACTGAACCATCAGCCGGATCAGATGCCGCAGCATTGCGCACAAAGGCTGTGCGTGATGGCGACCATTACATTCTGTCGGGCACCAAGGCCTTTATTTCAGGTGGCGGTGCCTCCGACCGTTACATTGTCATGGCGCGATCCGGGGGCGAGGGTGCTGGTGGCATTTCCTGTTTTGTGGTCGAACAGGGCTCGCCCGGTCTGTCATTCGGGGCTAATGAACGCAAGATGGGCTGGCATTCACAGCCAACAGCCATGGTGCATTTTGATCAGGTGCGGGTCCCGGTGGAAAACCGGATCGGCGAAGAGGGACAGGGGTTCAAAATCGCCATGGCAGGCCTTGACGGCGGTCGGCTTAATATCGGTGCATGTTCGCTGGGACCTGCAGCGGTCGCCATTGAACTGTCGCGCGATTACATGAAAACGCGTCAGGCATTCGGAAAAAATCTTGCCGATTTTCAGGCGTTGCAATTCAAACTGGCAGATATGGCAGCCGACCTTGAGGCTTCACGCCTGATGATCCGGTCGGCCGCTGCCCGGCTTGACCGTAAATCACCGGATGCGACCCTGCATTGCGCGATGGCCAAGCGCTTTGCGACTGATGCGGGGTTCAGAATTGTCAATGAAGCCCTCCAGATTCATGGTGGTTATGG
>CAISDR010000282.1 GCA_903884125.1 uncultured bacterium | reverse complement strand
CGCCTGAGCCAAGCCGGGAATGACACTGGCTGCAAGCGCGATGATGCATGCACTCTTTTGATTGGAATTGGTCATCTTATCTTTTCCGCCCGAATTTGTTCTTTTTTCTAGTCAGCAAGCTTAGAAGGCACGGGCCGGAAATCAACAGATTTAAAGAAAACTTTGCGGGTCAACATCGATGATCAGGCGCACATGGGCTGCCGGTGGTGCGCGTGCAATCCACTCGCGCACAATCTGGGACAGGTTGCCCCCCCGCGGTGCCTTCAGCAACAGACGCAGCCGATGCATGCCCCTGATTCGGGCCAATGCGGCAGGCGCCGGGCCCAGCACCGAAACGTCCGGACCGGTGGGCGCGGATTTCGCCAGCGCATTTGCAGATGCTGTCACGTCATCAAGGTCTGGTCCTGACAGGATAAGTGCCGCCAGCCGACCGAATGGGGGCATGGCATCGAATGATCTTTCGCTCTTTTGGGCTGCATAAAACGCAGATGAATCCCCTGCGACCAGCGCCCGCATGACCGGGTTTGAAGGGTCGAAGGTTTGAACCAGAACCCGGCCCGGTTTTTCGGCCCGGCCTGCACGGCCGGCCACCTGATTAAGTAGCTGAAACGTCCGCTCGCCCGCGCGCGGATCAGCGCCGTGCAAGCCAAGGTCCGCATCCACCACCCCAACAAGGGTCAGGTTGGGAAAATGGTGCCCTTTGGCGACAATCTGCGTGCCGATCAGCACGTCGATTTCATTGCGACCAAAGGCGTCAATGACCGCGCGCACGTCACGCGGGCTGGTGTTCTGATCGGACGACAAAATGGCGATACGCGCATCGGGTAGCAGCTCGCTGGCTTCCTCGATAAGTCGTTCGACGCCCGGCCCGCAGGCAACAAAACTATGGGCGCGTTCACAATTGGGGCACGTGTCCGGCTGGCGCCTGCCGTGTCCGCAGTGATGGCAGACAAGCCGTTGTTCAAATCTGTGTTCGATCAGCCAGGCCGAACAATCAGGGCAGGCCATACGATGGCCACAATGGCGGCAGAGCGTCAGTGGCGCATAACCGCGACGATTGAGAAACAACAGCGACTGCTCACCGCGTTCAAGTGTTTCGCCTAATGCCCGTGCCAGTGATCCGGAAATGAATTTTTGTCCGGACAGTCTTTCCCGGCGCATATCGACAGCCGTGATGGCCGGCATTTCGGCCAGCCCATGGCGTGCCGCCAGAACAACATGCTGATAGCGTCCCCGGTCAACATTCACCTGGGTTTCAAGGGCTGGTGTTGCCGATGAAAGAATAATGGGAATATCACCCAGTCGGGCGCGCACGACGGCCATGTCGCGGGCATGATAAATGACACCATCTTCCTGCTTGAAGGCGCTGTCGTGTTCTTCATCGACAATGATCAGGCCAAGATCGGGCAGGGGCAGAAAAAGCGCTGATCGTGCACCCACGACCACAGGTGCTGTGCCCAGTGCTGCTGCGCGCCAGACCCGGCGACGCTCGGCAATGGGCACGTCTGAATGCCACTGGGCAGGTTTCACCCCGAAGCGGTTTTCAAAACGTGCCAGAAATTGGACCGACAGCGCTATTTCAGGAAGCAGGATCAGAACCTGTCTGCCACGCGCCAGACAATCCGCAACAGCTTCAAAATAGACCTCGGTCTTGCCCGATCCGGTCACGCCCTGCAGCAGGCTCACTTTAAATCCCGAAGGCTCCTTAATCAGCGTTTGGGCTGCCCGTCGCTGGTCGGGTGACAGTTCGGCACGCGTCGTGGACAGGTCTGGCCAGGCATAGGCTGGCTCGACAATTCTTTCGATGCGGTTGATGCGGCCGCCATCTGCCATAGCCTTGATCACCGCTGGCGATGCGCCCGCCCGTTCGGTCAGTTCTCTGGCGCTATGGGCAAGGCCGTCCTCCAGCACCGCCATCACGCGCTGGCGCACCGGTGTCAGCCGTTCTGTGCCGGGCATAGCGCGCTCAAACATCACGCTTGGCTTTGGTGAATGAAGTGCTTCTGGGACCCGTAACCCCAAGCGCAAAACCATGCCGGGCGGGCTTAGCGTGTAGTCTGCGATCCAGTCGATCAGCCGCATCAGGGGTGTGGG
>CAISDR010000281.1 GCA_903884125.1 uncultured bacterium | reverse complement strand
TGTCGTTTACAACTGATCTGGCCAGCGCGGTCAAAGGGTCGGACGCGGTATTCATCGCTGTGGGAACACCGGCACGCCGGGGCGACGGGCATGCTGATCTGGCCTATGTTTATGCGGCGGCCGAGGAAATTGCCGATCACCTGTCTGGCTATACGGTCATCGTTACCAAATCGACGGTCCCCGTCGGTACCGGGGCCGAAGTTGAACGCCTGATTGCTGCCCGTCGTCCCCACCTTCATGCGGGTAATGATTTCGCGGTCGCGTCCAATCCTGAATTTCTGCGCGAAGGGTCGGCGATTGAAGATTTTAAGCGGCCTGACCGGGTGGTGGTTGGAACCGAAGATCCGCGCGCCCAGCAGATCATGCGTGCGCTTTATCGCCCGCTCTATCTGATCGAAACGCCGATTGTATTTACCTCGCGCCCGACGGCAGAGCTGATCAAATATGCAGCCAATGCGTTTCTGGCGACCAAGATCACCTTTATTAATGAAATGGCCGATCTATGCGAAAAGGTCGGGGCGGATGTGCAGGATGTCGCACGCGGCATTGGTCTGGATGGCCGTATCGGGCGCAAGTTTCTGCATGCGGGGCCCGGCTTTGGCGGATCGTGTTTTCCAAAAGATACGCTGGCGCTAAAGCGAACCGCCGAAGAAGCGGGTGCCCCGACCCGGATTATCGAGGCGGTTACCAGCGTCAACGACCAACGCAAAAAATCAATGGCTGACCGCGTTGTCCAGGCGCTTGGTGGCCGGATCAACAAGGCGCGGATTGCGGTTCTGGGGCTGACATTCAAACCCAATACCGATGATATGCGTGACAGTCCAAGCTTGGACATCATTCCGCTGCTCACAGCCCAGGGGGCAGATATCTGTGCCTATGATCCTGAGGGGATGAAAGAGGCGCGCAAACTTTTGCCGGATATCGGATTTGCCGACAGCGCCATTGATGCAGTGACCGGGGCTGATCTGATCCTGATCATTACCGAATGGAATGAATTTCGCGGACTTGATCTGCGCAGGATAAAGATGCTGGTAGCGCAACCCATTATCGTCGATCTGCGCAATATCTATGCTCCGGCTGATGTTACCGCCGCGGGCTTTACTTATTACTCGATCGGAAGGCCTAAGGCGGGCTGATCCGGGCTGCGGATGGCTGAGGTGTCTAACCTTCTTTCGCTGATCCCGGGGCCAGGGTAAAGCAGGGCATGGATCGGCTGGTCAGTGCCCGACAAGCCGCAGTCGCATCAGATTCTGAAAGCCCGATCAGGCGCGCCTTGTGGCTGCGCGGCTTCTGGGGGCGGTCAGGCATAACAACTGCTTTCACATTGGACAGGACGGGCACCGTTTTGCGAACCAGACCGATCTGCTGGTCGGCTGATGCCTTCGAGCGGAAGGCGCCGACCTGAATGCCCCATGGGCCGTTGGAAACAGCTGTCGGAATGGCTGCTACCTGCTGGGGCTGGATCACTTTGGGCGCTGGCGTCTTTGCCCTTGGTGCCGGGGCATCATCAGCCGTATCACCCTCTTCAGTTGTAGTTGTGCTGGCGGCCACATGTACGGCCTTGCCGTTATGGATTTCGCGAATGGCAATAAGCGATTGGTCACGACCTTCAAGCCGGGCAAACCCGTGATCAAGCAACTGCATCATGCGCAGATCGCGTGTATGAGATGTCGGGCCACCAAATACCACGCCGATAATGCGATGGCCGTTGCGTTTTGCCGATGCGGCCAGATTGAAACCCGATGCATTGATAAAGCCGGTCTTCAGGCCGTCAACACCCTCGTACATTTTCAGCAGGTGATTATGGTTTGGATGAACGGCCCCGCGAAAACGAAATTCCTGTGTTGAAAAAAGCGGATACTGATCCGGAAAGTCGCGTTGCAGGTGCAGGGCCAGGGTTGACTGGTCGCGGGCAGTGGTGTGCTGTTCCAGATCCGGCAGGCCGGAAGCATTACGGTAAATAGTCTGTGACATGCCCAATTGACGCGCTTTTCGTGTCATCTGTTCTGCAAACCGTGCTTCAGATCCGGCCATCGCCTCGGCAAGGGCGCAGGCGGCATCATTGGCGGATTTTGTGATCAGCCCCATTACGGCGTCGCGCACGGTCAGAGTCTGGCCCGGACGCAGACCCAATTTGGTGGGTGATTGTTCGGACGCGTTGGCAGAAACCGGTATCTGGGTCGCAAATGACAGTTTGCCTTCGGCCAAAGCTTCGAAGGTCAGATACAGTGTCATCATTTTGGTCAGGGACGCCGGAAACCGCAACCCGTCCGCATCATGAATATGAAAGGTCTGGCCGGTTGAAGCGTCGATGACAATCGCTGAGTACCGTTCGTCAAATGCCAGGCTGCCCGATTGGGCCGATATGTGGCTGGCGGCTTTTGTCCTGGATTTATGGGCATGGCCAGCGCCGTGATGTTTGGCGGTTGTGGCATGGGCAGGACTTGTAAGGCCGCAGAGACAGAAAACGACGGCACCGACCAAGGAAACGATTTGGCCCCGAATATGCAACCTTTTGTACGCATTCGGATTGCACGCAAATGAATCGCCTGAATTAAATCCCCAAAGCCCCATCCGAAAATCCTCCGATCGACAATGTCGATATAAACTGAACAAGTATTGATCCAGTTAATTTCGATCTCAGCTTAATTGCCCCCACGCATCCGACCGGATGGGATTTCCCTTTTGGGTTTTACACGTTTTGCCCCTGTTTGGGAACTCAGCTTGACCCCGCGTGAATGACCTTGCGAATCAGCGATTTGACAATAAATTATGTGAAGACTCCTTGTCTACACTTGATAAGGCAACATTGGTAGCCGTGCCGGGACTTACCCGACCCGGAAGGGCCCGCCTTTGATGGTAAACAGCAAATTTGTTGCACTGCACAAATTCTGTTGACAGCAGCAAATAAAGATATATAACCCCATTATGTTGCGTTGCAGCAATCGTCATCGGGACTGCCAATTCATGGCGTCGCGCTGGTGCCTTTGCCGCGCAGCTAAAACTCTGTACCCCCGGGCCGACTGGCCCCCATTAAAGGAATTTTCCCATGGCCGCCAAAGTAAAGCCTGAAACCATCGCCAATGAAACTGCCGAAGCCGTGACCAAGGCCGGTGCCGATGCCATGCGCAAGGGCATTGAAAAGACAGTTGAAATGACCAAGTCACAATTCGAAAAGGCAGCAAAGAGCGCCGGCGACGTTGCGTCCTTCAACAAGGAAACCGTTGAAGCCTTTGTCAAAAGCGCAAATGCAACTGCAAAGGGCGTTGAAGCCTTTAACGCAGAAGTCGTGTCCTTCTCAAAGCAGACGATTGAAGACACCGTCGCTGCTGCCAAGGCCATGATGGGCGCGCGCTCGATGAAGGAATTCGTTGAACTTCATACGGATTTCTCCAAAACCTCGTTTGATGCCGTCGTCAACCAGTCGACCAAGATCGCTGATCTGTTGATGGGTACCGCAAAAGACGCGTTCGAGCCCATCCAGAACCGCGCTGCTGCGG
>CAISDR010000280.1 GCA_903884125.1 uncultured bacterium | reverse complement strand
TCGGTGATGGTCTGTTTGCCCGCGTTGATCAGGTCGGCATCTTCCTCGCCCTCGAAAGGAAACGGTCCCATGCCCAGCATGCCGTTTTCACTTTGCAACTGTACATCCATGCCCGATGGTATGTGGTTTGAAACCAGAGTCGGAATGCCGATCCCCAGATTGACATAAAAGCCATCGCGCAATTCCTTTGCGGCGCGGGCGGCCATTTCATCGCGTGTCCAAGCCATGTGACGATCCCTTAATCTGCGCTGGTGGAATAAATGGATTATGCCCGCGGGCGGGTGGTGCGCTGTTCGATACGTTTTTCAACACCGGGAACAGCCAGCAGTCTTTTCACATAGATGCCCGGTGTGTGGATGTGGTCAGGGTCCAGCGTGCCGGTGGACACCAGATTTTCAACCTGCGCCACCGTTACTTTTGCTGCGGTTGCCATCATCGGATTGAAGTTTCTGGCGGTCTTGCGATAGATCAGATTGCCTTCTGTATCAGCGGTATGGGCGTGAATCAGCGCAAGGTCTGCGACCAGGCCGCGTTCCATCACGAATAATTCGCCATCAAATTCGCGAACATCCTTGCCATCGGCAATCACCGTACCAACGCCGGTGCGGGTGTAGAACGCCGGTATGCCTGCACCACCGGCGCGAATACGTTCTGCCAGTGTGCCTTGCGGATTGAATTCAAGCTGCAATTCGCCCGACAAAAACTGGGTGGCGAATAATTTGTTTTCGCCCACATAGGACGACACCATTTTGGCGATCTGCCGTGTTTCCAGCAAAAGCCCCAGCCCGTAGCCGTCAACCCCGGCATTATTTGAAATAACCGTCAATTGCTTGACGCCTGAATCCCTGAGTGCGGCGATCAGCACGTTGGGAATGCCACACAGGCCGAACCCGCCGGACATGATCGTCATGCCATCAAACAGCAGGCCATCTAATGCAGCGGTGGCATCGGCACGGATCTTGTCAACCATCGGCGCGGGACTCCCTTGGAAATGGGCAGAAACTGGCGTCTTGCAATCGGACAGGTTTAGAACGCGGCTTGTATTAATTCAACCATGCCACCCGATTATCGGGCAATTCGCCAGTCTTCAATCCGATAGGTGGCCAGATCAACCGGATATTGGGGCGCGCCGGTCAGATATTTTGGGCGCACATAAGGCGCAGCAGAGGTAAAAAGCGGTATTTCCGGCAGGTCGGTCGCGTATATCCCCTGAATGCGGTTCATCAATTCCTGTCGCCGGTCGGGATCGACCTCAAGCCTTGCGGCATCGATCAGGCGGTCCATTTCCGGATTGGCATAACCGGATTCGTTGCCGCCGGAAAAATTATTGGCCTTGGTCGGGATCGATACCGAATGGAAATTAAGCCGGGGCGGATCGCCGGGAGCTGAAATCCAGCTTTCGTCCAGAAGGCCCGCAAATGTCCGCTCGCGTCCCTGGCGGTAAACCTCGGCCTGCTGGCGGGGTACAAGGCGCACATCGATTCCAACCGCTTTCCAATAAGACTGCGCAAGGGCTGCGACAAGACTTGCCGCCGGATCGCCGGCCGCAATCATCAGTTCAATCGACACCTTGGCACCCGACCTGTCGCGCCGGATTCCATCTGCGCCCAGTCGGTAACCCAGTCCATCCAGCATTTCGCTGGCAGCCTTTGGGTTATAATTCAGGCTATCGCCTTGTGCCGGACGATAGGCGCTGTCGCGGACCGACAGAAAACTGTCTGTTGGCGCAAAGGCACTACCAACCCTTTTGTCCGCAATAGCCTTGCGATCAATCGCCCGGACCAATGCGCGCCGGAATGCCACCTGAGACAGATAAGGGTTGGTCAGATTGACCTGATAGACAATGCGGCCATTGGACGGCAATACAGCTACATCAAAACGCGGATCTTTGGCCGCCAGAAGGGCTTCAGCCGTGGGCCTGGAAAAATTACGGCCGTAGTCCAGATCACCGGAAAACAGATTCTGTTCCAGGGCCGAGACGTTTTCGATTGCGCGCAGGACCACCTGATCAAACTGGGCGCGCGGACCCTTCCAATAGGGATTGCGGCCATAGACAATATGATCGCGCAGGACAAATTCCTGAATGATATAAGGCCCGTTCCATAGTCCTGGCTCGGTCGGACGGGTCACATATAACGTCTCGCGCGCGTATTTTTCTGGCCCTACCCGATCAAGCACCGGACGTTCCAGATGTTCTGGAATGGGAGTGATCCGCAACAAGCCCGCATCATAGCGCGTGGTCGCAAAATAGATGGTCAAATGGTGATCATCCGGGGTTTCAACCTTGACAATATCCGCATAAATGCCGGTGCGGACAAAACCCGCATTCGGCATGCGCGCCAGTTCGATTGTAAAGGCCAGATCATGGGAGGTAACCGGCTTGCCATCGCCCCAGAACCAGTCAGGCTTTAAAGTATAGGTCACAATCAACCCGCCTTCCGGGCGCGGTTTTATCTGACCGTTCGATACACTGGGCAGGTCCTGACATAATTCACACGCCACAGAGAAATCTGCGGTGGGCAATGTCAGCGGACGGATCACAGGTCCCAGAGCAAACTGGGTCGCAACCCGTAATGAAAAATCATAGGACAAAAGATCGGGAAATTCAGGTGTGCCGATCACCAGCCGATTGGCATCGCCCCCAGCCCCGGCGGGTCCCGGCAGGCCAAAAACCAGCAACAAAATACCCAGAAGTCGCGAAACGTTGATCATGAGACTCCACAGATCATCAAAAGCGGCGGCTGCCGCCCTCAGGTAAAAGACTATGGCGCAGCATATCCCAGTCCTCTACACTCTGCGCCGTAAAAATGTCAGACCTGATCCGGGGGATTTATGATGCAATTAAGGCGGATTGTTCTCGGACTGGTTGGTGTTGGACTGATCTATGGCGGGTATTGGGGTTATCGCGCCATTTGGGGTCGGCCAACGAATATCGGCGTTTTCTTTGAACGAAGCATGATCGAGATTGTGATGACCGACCCCCAGATGATCAGCCAGATCGGTCTTATCGATAACACCATATTGGATTTTCATTCCGGCAAGTTAACGGATGTTTCCCCGTCACAGACAATGCGTCAGGCTGAACGCATACGCAAAAACCTCGATATCCTGAACGCCTATGACCCAAAAACGCTGACAGAAGATCAAAAACTATCTGCCAAAATTCTGAACTGGTTTTTGAGTGATGCGGTCGCGGGCGAACCGTTCCAGTTTCATGATTATCCGGTCAATCAGTTATTTGGACTTCAGGGCGAAGTAACCAATTTCATGGTGGGAACCCATCAGATCGTCGACCGGCGTTCTGCTGACCGGTATATCGAGCGACTAAATCACTACGGCACTTTTTTTGATCAACTGATCGAAAGCACGCAATACCGCGCAGAACGCAAAATCGTTCCGCCAAAATTTGTGATTACCAAAGTACTGGACCAGATACGTTCCTTTACCGCAACCCCGGCAAAGGAAAATGTGCTTTCAACCAATTTTGCAACCAAGATTGCAAATGTTGCCGGTTTGTCGGTCGCGGACAAGGCCGCATTGCAGGCTGATGTGGACCGTACAATCACCGGGACAGTATATCCGGCGATTGACAAGCTGACAGCCTATCTGACCGGGCTGGAGGCACAGGCGACCAGTGACGATGGTGTGTGGAAATTGCCCGATGGTGACAAATTCTATGCCTGGCGGCTGCGCAGTGAAACCACAACGGATCTGACCCCGGATGAAATTCACAATCTGGGCCTTGGCGAAGTGGCGCGCATCGAAAGCGAAATTACAGCGGCACTGGATACGGCTGGCCGTCCGCCGGGCACACCGGGCATGCGACTGGATGCTCTGGCCAAGGACCCCGCCTATCTGTTCCCCGAAGGCGATGAAGGTCGCGAAGCCACGCTGAAATATTTTCGCGATGTATTGAACGAAGTCCAGGCTAGAACGCCGGAATATTTTTCGCTGA
>CAISDR010000279.1 GCA_903884125.1 uncultured bacterium | reverse complement strand
TCAATCGTACACGCACCGTTTCCTGCCGCCTGGGCGACAAATCCGGCGGCAGGATAAACCGCACCTGATGTACCAATCGAGATGAACGTTCGCGCTGCCCGCAAGGCGCGATCAATCTGTTCCAGATACAGCGGCATTTCACCAAACCAAACCACATGCGGCCGCAGGCAGCCTGTGCCCGTGCAGGCCATACAGGTGCTGTCATCATCCAGATCGCCGGATACCAGGGCGATGGTCCCGCATTTTTCGCAACGACTTTTCAATAGCTCGCCATGCATGTGCAAAGGCATTGGTGACCCGCCGCGTTCGTGCAGGTCATCTACGTTTTGTGTGACCAGCGTGACCTGTCCGGCAAAATCCTGATGGCGTTCCCATCGGGCCAGCGCGACATGGGCGGCATTGGGTAGGGCGTCACGCAACCTGGCCCGGCGCGCATTGTAGAATGACTGAACATAGTGGCGATCAGCGATGAATGCTTCCGGCGTTGCCACGTCCTCAAGCCGCACCTGTGTCCAGAGCCCGCCCAGATCGCGAAATGTGCCCAGTCCGCTTTCAGCGGAAATACCGGCACCGGTCAGGACGACAATCGGAGTTTCAATAACTTTGCCGTTCAGCACAGCGGAAAGGTCTCTTCGATGGTATAAATGGAACCTTCGCCGGATAACACACTGGACAGAAGATGGAATTCGTTCACATCGAATGGTTCGGCGTAAAACAGACTATGGGTCGCCAGAAATCCGCCAATGCGTGCATAGTGAGTCTGGGCATAAGCATTAAGGCGCGCCAGCGTGATATGCGGTATGAACTTTCGTTCTTCATCGGCACCGATTCCGATTTTCATCAGCGCGGCATCGATTTTCTGTTTCAGCCGCACCAGCGGTTCGGTGCGTTCGATCCCGGCATAGATCGCCCGCGGTTTTTTATCGCCAAAGGTTGCTATTCCACGCACGCCCAGGGTCAGGGCCTGACCATCAAGCCCTGACAGCGCCAGCCGGATATCGTCAAATACCGGCTCTTCCACTTCGCCAATGAATCGCAAGGTCACATGCATGCGGTCCGGGGTGATCCAGCGGGCACCGGGAATGCCGCCGCACATAAGTCCCAGTCGGACACACAGGTCCTCGGGCAATTGGATCGCGGTAAAGAGTCGTATCATCGCGTCCGGCCCACTGCACGATAGTCCTGCTCCTGCCTAGCATGGGGCAGCTTGAGTCGGCTAGGGGCCAAAAAGGTAAGGTGTTATTTTGCGGCCAATGCCTTGATCACAAACGGGGCGATTCGTTCGGCAATTACTTTGACGCCAGCAGGGTTTGGGTGCATGCCATCCGCCAGACGCAGGCCCGGCTGCGCTGCCACCCCATCCAGAAAAAACGGGTAAAGCGGTATCTGATGGCGTGCGGCCAGTCGGGCATAGATCGGATTAAAGGCGTCAGCATATTCGCGGCCCATATTGGGTGGGGCATACATGCCTGCCAGCAGGACTTTTATGCCCCGGGCCTTGATCTTGGTGATCATCATATCCAGGTTGCTTTCAGTACCCTTTGGATCAAGCCCGCGCAGGGCATCGTTGGCCCCAAGCTCGAGGATAACCAGATCAACATTTCCATCAATCGCCCAGTCCAGCCGTGACAGCCCGCCTGTTGTTGTATCGCCTGATACAGCCGCATTGCGCAGTTGTGCGCCTAGCCCTAGTTTGCCAAGGGCTGCCTTTAACTGATTAGGAAATGCGTCGCTTTCGGCCAGTTCATAGCCTGCGCTCAGACTATCGCCCAATGCGACAATCACCGGCTCGGGCACGGGGGCCGCGATTGCACTGCCGGCGCCAGTTAAAAGGCAAAGGCTGATCATCCAGGGGCCAAGAATGAGCGTAATGCTTTTGTTCACTCTGTTTGCCTCTTTTCTGACTGGATTCTGATCACAATGGCCGATCCGCTGATTCATGTAAGCAACCTTCACCTTACTTTGCCAAGCGAAGCAGGCGCGGTCGATATCCTGCGCGGGATTGATCTGGCAGTCCAGCCGGGCGAGGCCGTTGGACTGGTGGGGCCGTCCGGTTCCGGCAAGTCAACGCTTCTGATGGTTATTGCGGGACTTGAACGTCCCAGCAAGGGCGGGGTGACGATATCGGGCTCGGACCTGACCCGCATGGATGAAGATGAACTAGCGCTGTTCCGCCGTTCAAATATCGGCATTGTCTTTCAGTCATTTCACCTGATCCCAACAATGACCGCGCTGGAAAATGTGGCCATTCCCCTGGAACTGGCAGGGATCAGGGATGCATTCGACCGGGCGGGGGCCGAACTTAACGCTGTAGGGCTGGGCCATCGCACCGGTCATTATCCCGGTCAGCTTTCCGGCGGTGAGCAACAGCGCGTGGCCCTGGCGCGCGCGCTGGTCCATGAACCGCGTCTGCTGTTAGCTGATGAACCAACCGGCAATCTGGATGGCACAACCGGTGCCGATATAATTCACCTGATGTTCGGTCTGCAACGTCAGCGTGGCGCAACTCTGGTATTGATTACCCATGACAAAGATCTGGCCAATCGCGCTGATCGGGTGATCCACTTACGCGACGGCCGGATCGAGGGCGAGCGGCCGGGAACAGCAAGGCAGGAGGCCAGCACGTGAACTGGTCGCTGGCCTTTGCCATTGCCCGCCGTGACCTGCGGGGCGGCATCAGGGGGTTTCGGGTGTTTCTGTCCTGTCTTGCGCTGGGGGTTGCAGCTATTGCTGGCGTGGGGTCGCTGGCTGACGCCATCGTCAACGGCCTGCGCGTCGAAGGACGATCCATTCTGGGCGGAGATATGGAATTCCGCTTTGTGCAGCGGGCTGCCGATCCAAAGGAATCGGATTTTATTGCAGGCATTGGCCCAATCAGTCATGTGGTGGAATTACGTGCCATGGCGCGTGCACTTGCAGGCGATGGACGCACTATCATCGAACTGAAGGCCATTGATTCCCGTTATCCGCTGGTTGGCGCGGTTACACTTGACCCTGTGATGAATCTGCATTCAGCCTTGGCAGCGGTGGATGGGAAATTTGGTTTTGTTGCCGAATCCTCTCTGGTTGAACGCTTGAATCTCAAGCCGGGTGACATGATCCATATTGGCAATCTGGATGCGGAATATCGTGCGACATTGGCAGCCGAGCCTGACAAGCTATCGGGTGGTCTGAATGCCGGACCACGGGTTATGATATCTGCCGATGCTTTGGCTGATACGGGACTGATGCAGCTTGGTAGTCTTGCCAATCATGCCTATCGAATATTGATCGGACCTAAGGATCAGGTCGCACCATTGCGTGAGGCAGCGAATGCTGCTTTCCCGCAGGCCGGATGGCGTATTCGAGAAGCATCGGAAAGTTCACCCCAGATCAAATCCTTTGTTGATCGGCTGGCGCTTTTTCTGGTTCTTGTCGGACTTACAGCATTGGTGGTCGGCGGTGTCGGCGTATCGAATGCGGTCAAGGGGTATCTTGACGGCAAGACCCGCATCATAGCCATCCTGAAATGCCTTGGCGCATCAGGCAGCACGATTTTTGCAATCTATCTGATTCAGATCATGCTGTTATCATTTGTTGGTATCAGCATTGGACTTGTGCTGGGGGCAAGCCTGCCGTTTGCGGCGCTTTACGTTCTGGCCGATCAATTACCGTTCACGGCCACCGCCCAACTGTCGGTGACAGCGCTGGCGATGGCTGCGCTTTATGGTGTTTTGACGGCACTGGTCTTTACAATCTGGCCGCTGGCAACGGCGCGTGATGTGCCGCCCGCGGCGCTGTTCCGGGATCTGATCGCCCCGCGTCGTGGACTACCACGCAAACGCTATATTATTGCGGTCGCTTTCTTTGGTCTGTCACTGGCGGCATTGGCCATTGGGCAGGCCGAGGACCGTAGGTTGGCAAGCTGGTTTGTACTGGCAGCAATCAGCGCGTTTGCTGTGCTGCGTCTGACGGGATGGGGCGTTATGGCGCTGACACGCGCGTTGCCCAGGCCACGAGGCACAGGTCTGCGTATCGCGCTGTCCAATCTGCATCGTCCGGGCAGTCAGACGCCTGCCATAATCCTGTCGCTTGGACTGGGCCTGACCTTACTGGTAGCTGTAGCGGGGATAGAAAAAAATCTCAGTACCGAAGTCCGCGATAATGTTTCGGGTCGTGCGCCGACCTTCTTTTTTGTCGATGTCCAGAATGACCAGTTTGATGGTTTTCGCCGACTTGCAGAAAGCCTTGGTACCAGGGATGGTTTTACCTCGACCCCAAATCTGCGCGGTCGGATCATCAAACTGAATAATTTGCCAGCCGAAGAGGCGCCAGTTGATGCCGACGGGCGATGGGCACTGAAAGGGGATCGGGGGGTAACCTATTCCGCAGCCCCACCGCGCAATGCCAGCGTGGTTCAGGGCGCCTACTGGCCAAAAGATTACAAGGGGCCACCTTTAATCTCATTTGATGTCGACCTGGCGCGCCAGTTGCACTTAAAGATCGGGGATACGATCAGCGTCAATGTGATGGGTCGTGAAATCACAGGCACGATTTCAAACTTCCGGAAGATTGACTGGGGAACCGCAGGCATAAATTTCTTTATGGTCTTCTCGCCCGGCATCTTTGAAAGCGCACCCCATACCCATCTTGCCACATTGCGTGTTCCAAATGGAACCGAAGAAGCAGCCTTTAAGGCACTGACTGATGCATATCCAAATGTTTCGGTCATCCGTGTGAAAGAGGCTATCGAAGCCATCAATGGTATTCTGCAACGTATGAAAACGGCCCTGATGGCGGCGTCAATGGTCACAATCATTGCGGGTGTGCTGGTTCTAGGTGGTGCCATGGCCGCTGGCCAACGCCGCCGAATCTATGAGGCTGTGGTTTTAAAGGTTCTGGGCATGACCCGCGCGCAGGTATTGGCGGCCTATCTGACTGAATATGCACTGCTTGGTCTGGTGGCGGCCGTTCTGGCGGTCGGGGCCGGCAATGCAGCGGCATTTGCTGTGATCACCCAATTGATGAGTGGCCGATTTACCTTCGACTGGGTGGGCAGTATCCAGATTGCACTTCTGTCTGTGATTGTTACTGTGGGCCTTGGGCTTGTGGGTACCCTGTCGGCCTTGTCCGCAAAAGCATCCGGGCAATTGCGTTCGGCCTGAGTTCCAAGAAAGGTTTTAGCGTTTGGCTAGATTGGGTGAAAAGAAACCAGGGGCCATCAGAAGCTGGCTGCGTGGATATGGCGACGATCTTGATGCCCGCGAATTACGCGCGCAAAATTTTGAACGCACCCATCGGGTATTAAAGCCGGATGGCTCTTCACGTGTTATTCCGCTGGGGCTGCCCGCCGCGGGGCCGGGTGAACTTTATCATTTCATGATGACCAGTTCATGGCCTGCTTTTTTTTCCGCTCTCTTTTTGGCCTACATCACAACAAACGCATTTTTTGCCTGCGGCTACTGGCTGATTATTGATGAACTGGTCAATGTCAGTGACTATACTGAAGCGTTTTTCTTTTCTGTCCAGACGATGGCATCAATCGGATACGGCCATTCAGTGCCGATCGGCCTTCATGCCCATATGCTGGTAACGCTGGAAGCCTTTGTCGGGATGCTGGCGGTGTCGGTTGGTGCCGGTTTGATGTTTGCCCGTTTTACCAGACCGCAGGCGGGCGTGCTGTTTTCCGAGCGCGCTGTTATCACCCGCCATGACGGGCTGCCAATGCTGATGTTCCGGCTGGCAAACAAGCGCCGTGCCCATATTGTTGAAGCACATG
>CAISDR010000278.1 GCA_903884125.1 uncultured bacterium | reverse complement strand
CGGTTGATATTCAGGACGGAGCATCACTTGGCTATATGAATTTTGCAGCTTTGGATGGCTCGCGCCCTGCAATCTATTATGTGAATCTGAAATCAACGGACCTTTGGCCCAGATATCAATTGCCGACATTGACCGCACATGAAGGCGTGCCGGGCCATACCTGGCATGGGGCCTATCTGGCGGAACATCACGCCGACCTGCCGCTGATATCCTCGCTTTTAGGTTTCAATGCCTTTGCAGAGGGATGGGCGCTGTACGCCGAGCAGCTGATGGACGAGCACGGTCTTTATGCCGACGATCCGTTTGGCCAGATCGGATATTTGCAGGCCCAGCAATTCAGGGCCTGTCGTCTGGTTGTCGATACCGGCCTTCATGCCAGGCGCTGGACGCGTGAACAGGCCGTTCGTTTTCTGGTTGAGGAAACCGGAAAGGGGGTCGAGGCAATGACCAGTGAAACTGATCGATATTGCGCATCACCTGGTCAGGCCTGTGGCTATAAGGTTGGTCACAATGAAATCAACCGCCAGCGTACAAGGGCGATGGCTGCTCTGGGACCGAAATTCGATCTTGGTAGCTTTGATGATGCCATTCTCAAAACCGGTGGCGTTCCAATGACAGTCCTTTCAACCGCCATTGACCAGTTTATTGCCAGTGGCGGTCAATAATGACCTTTAACACGAGGCCATTGATAAACCAGCCGTCTCAGGGCACTAAGGACGAAACTTAACCGTGATTGGGCGCCCGCTTGCAATAAGGCGGAGTTGGCTATCGAATGGGAAAAATTGACTGGGAAAGAGGATAGCGGCATGAGCGAGATGATCGAACGGGAGGAAATGGAATATGACGTGGTTGTGGTAGGCGGTGGCCCCGCTGGCCTGTCCGCCGCAATCCGCCTGAAACAGCTTGCTGTAAAATCCGGCAAAGACATTTCAGTCTGCCTGATCGAAAAAGGCTCGGAAGTCGGTGCCCATATCCTGTCAGGTGCGGTGATCGATCCACGTGCACTGGACGAATTGTTGCCCGAATGGCGGTCGATGCCTGATCGCCCGCTGACCACCGAGGTAACTCAGGATCGCTATTTATTGCTGGGGCCGGCTGGCGGTGTGCAATTGCCGAATTTTCTGATGCCACCATTCATGGATAATCATGGCTGCTTTGTAGGATCATTGGGCAATGTCTGTCGCTGGCTGGGCCAGCAGGCAGAGGCGCTTGGCGTTGAAATCTATCCGGGATTTCCTGCCGCCGACCTGATCATCAACGAAGACGGATCGATTGGCGGCGTGATCACGGGCGATCTGGGCATTGCCCGCGATGGCAGCCACAAGGCGGACTTTCAGCCCGGCATGTTGCTGAAGGCCAAATACACAATGTTTGCCGAAGGTGCGCGGGGATCGCTGTCCAAACGCCTGATTGCGCGCTTTAGGCTGGATGAAAATGTCGACCCACAGAAATATGGCATCGGCATAAAGGAATTGTGGGAAATCCCCAAGGATCGTCATCAGCCCGGTCTGGTTTCCCATTCTTTCGGCTGGCCGCTGGATTTGGCAACCGGTGGTGGATCGTTTCTGTACCACTGGGGCGATGGATTTGTATCCGTTGGCTTTGTCGTCCATCTGAATTATGCCAACCCCTATATTTCACCCTTTGATGAATTCCAGCGGTTCAAGACCCACCCGATGATCCGCCCCACATTCGAAGGGGCACGGCGCATCGCCTATGGTGCGCGCGCTATTACATCGGGTGGATTGCAGTCGATCCCAAAGCTTACATTTCCCGGCGGTGTGCTGATTGGCTGCGCGGCCGGTTTTGTCAACCTGCCCCGTATCAAGGGCACGCATAATGCGATGAAGACAGGCATGCTGGCGGCGGACGCAGCGTTTGAAGCCATCCACGCGGGACGTTCTGGTGACGAGCTGACCAAATATCCCACGGCTGTTGATCGCAGTTTTGTCCGCACCGACTTAAAACGTGTGCGCAATGTCAAACCACTGCTGTCACGATTTGGGTTGCTGGGTCTTATCCCCGGTGGCATCGACATGTGGATGAACCAGTTGGGTATCGGCCTGCCCTTTACATTAGCGCATGGAAAAAGTGACGCACAAAGCATGAAGCCTGCATCAGGCTTCAAACCCATCGCCTATCCAAAGCCCGATGGCGTGGTGAGCTTTGATAAATTGTCTTCGGTGTTTTTATCCAGTACCAACCACGAAGAAGACCAGCCAGTTCACCTGCATCTCAAGGACCCGAATATTCCCATAGCCTTCAACCTGCCGGAATATTCCGAACCTGCCCAGCGCTATTGTCCCGCCGGCGTGTACGAGGTATTGACTGATGCTGATGGCAAGCCGCGGTTCCAGATCAATGCGCAAAACTGCGTCCATTGCAAAACCTGCGACATCAAGGACCCCAGCCAGAATATTGACTGGGTAACCCCCGAGGGTGGTGGCGGCCCGACCTATGCCAACATGTAACGCGATGAACCTGGGACAACTGAATGACTTGTTCGTTTAATCCGGCAACCCGTCGTCCCGGTCTGGGATTTCTGGTTGCTGCGTCGATATTGCTGGCGGGGCTTACTGGCTGTGCAACCGTCAACCAACCTCTGGTATCTGGCGGTCCCTCTGGTGATATAAGAGGGTTCACGCGCACGGGCATCTATCTGTCTGCGCGGTTTGCCGATGCCACGTCAGATGCACAGACTGCCAGCGAGCTGCTGACCCAGGTACTGGTTGATAATCCGGACAATTTGCCTGCGTTGCAGCGAACATTGTTTCAGGCCCTGTCTGCCGGGCGCATGGACCTGGCCCTCAAAACCGCCACCGAACTGGTAAAGCAGCGCCCCGGTCAGGGCTTGGCTGAATTGACATTGGCAATCGACGATCTGCGCAATGGACGGTTTGGTTTAGCGGACGCAAAACTGGCACAAGTGAATGAAGGGCCAACACAGTTTGTGGCTCCACTGTTGCGGGCGTGGATTTCTACTGCTGATGGGCGGGTGGACGATGCTTTACAATTGCTGGATCAGGTTGAATCGCAAGGTCGCCTGGCGCAACTGGGCCGCGCCCATCGGGCCATGATTCTGGATGCGGGCGGTCGGTATTATGATGCGCGCAACGCCTATGCCGCAAATGTCAAAGATGGCACCACAACCCTGCGCTATGTGGAGATTTATGGGAATTTCCTTACCCGGACAAATCAGATCGACATGGCGCGCGATCTTTATAACAAGACGCTGGAGGTAATACCGGATTACCAGCCTGTCCAGCAGGCATTGGCCAGACTGGATGGCCCAAAGCCGGACCCCATCATTACATCCGGTGCGGTCGGTGCGGGCATAACGCTATATGATATTGGCAGCGCCCTGTCACAGGAATCGGCACGTGATCTGGCCGTGGTGTATTTGCGGCTGGCCGCAGCCGCCGATCCGGCATCCACTCAGATCACGCTGGCCCTTGGCGACACATTGATCCATGTGAACCGCGAAAGCGAAGGGGTCGCCTTACTTGAAGCCATCGATAAATCATCGATCAATTACATGCAGGCACAATTGTCCATTGCCGGTGCCCTGTCGGCCAGCGGTCAGTTTGCCGATGCCGAGGAACACCTGACCCGCCTTGCGGTAACATTGCCCGACAAGGCATCACCCTATGCAACCCTGGGCGACATGCTGCGTGAGCGCGAGGAATATGCCCGCGCTGTCGTTGCCTATGACGCGGCGTTCGCACGCATTGCCCAACCGCAAAAACGCCATTGGCGGCTTTATTTTGCTCGTGGTGCCTGCCTTGAACGGCTGGATCGGTGGGAACAGGCGCAGGCTGACCTTGAACTCGCCCTGGCGTTGAACCCGGACGAGCCGACGGTGCTGAACTATCTGGGTTATTCCTGGCTTGACCGGGGTCTGGAAGCAAAAAGGGCACGCAGCCTGATCGAGCGCGCAGCCGAAGCCCAACCCAATGACGGCTATATAATTGACAGTCTTGGCTGGTCTTATTTTCGTGGCGGGGACATCAAGCTGGCGGTGCCAACTCTGGAACGTGCCGTACAGTTAAAGCCACAGGATTCCACTATCAACGAACATCTTGGTGATGCCTATTGGCGGGCTGGCCGCAAGCTGGAAGCACGGTTCCAGTGGAATCATGCCTTAAGTTTCAAACCGGAAAAAGATCAGGAAACCTTGCTGCACAAAAAGCTCGAACTGGGTCTTGATCTGGCTGAAAAGGCCAAAACTGCCCAGCGCGCAATGCCCTGATTTTTTCTGGCGATGTCGCAACCATCATCAAAGGCCAAATCTTTACTGGCGCGCGCAAAGCTCAATCTGTTTTTGCAGGTGGTGGGCAGGCGCGCCGATGGCTATCACCTGCTGGACAGTCTGGTAGCCTTCGCCTCCACCGCGGACTTGGTGACAGCCCAACCCGCCGAACGCCTAAGTCTGTCGGTATCTGGACCATTTGCCCAACATGCCGGTCCTGATAATGAAAATCTGGTCCTGCGCGCCGCGCGTGCGCTCCAGACGGCGACCGGTTGCATACAGGGTGCGGCGCTTTTCGTGGAAAAAAATATTCCGGCCGGCGCTGGTCTTGGCGGCGGATCATCAGATGCGGCGATGACCTTGCGCGTGCTGAACGAAATATGGGAACTGGATCTGAGCCTAAATG
Organism: uncultured bacterium; assembly: GCA_903884125.1. Classification (GTDB taxonomy): domain Bacteria; phylum Pseudomonadota; class Alphaproteobacteria; order CAISDR01; family CAISDR01; genus CAISDR01. Next base: position 2,589 of record CAISDR010000278.1, on the reverse strand, counting down.
GTCTGGCAAAAATCGCACTGACACTTGGGGCCGACGTGCCGGTCTGCGTTTATGCGCAGGCCGCGCACATGTCAGGTATCGGTGAAAATGTTCTGCCCATTGATCCACTGCCAGCCATCGACATGGTATTGGTCCATCCCGGTCAGTCATTGGCAACACCTGCGGTATTCAAGGCACTGGCCGGACGTTATTCCGGTCAGGCACGACCTTTGCCTGCTAATATTTCAGCACCCTCGGCCCTGATGGAATTGCTGAACCAGACTACCAATGATCTGGAAGCGCCCGCGCGCGAACTTTTACCTGCGATCGATCAGATACTTGAAAGCCTGCGTTCCAGACCGGGTTGCGTCCTGGCCCGCATGTCGGGTTCGGGGTCGGCATGTTTTGGACTTTTTGCCGATTCAAATGCCGCCAGCGCTGCTGCTGGGCATATACAGCAGACTCAGCCCCAATGGTGGGTACAGTCAGGAAAACTGGAGCAGGCATAAGTCTGTTGCATCACCCCCCCGATAGCTGCAATGCTTCGTCAAATTTAAATTGAAATACAGGGATGAAACATGAGCCTTGATGAAATCGCCATCATCCGTCAGATGCTGGCCCAACGCCCGTCACGCGAAGACACGCCGATCAGCGAAATGCGCCAGGGCTATGAAGACTTCGGCGCTATGCTGCCCAAAGCCGCCGATATTACCTTCACACCTTTCAGCATCGGGACGATGGCGGCAGAATGGTCCAGCACGCCTGCTGCCGATCAGTCACAGGTGATGCTGTATCTTCATGGTGGTGGCTATGTGCTGGGGTCGATATCAACCCATCGCGCCATGGTTGGCGAACTGGGTCGCGCCTTTGGCGGCCGAACACTGGCCATTCACTATCGCATGGGACCCGAAGTCCCGTTCCCGGCAGCGGTCGATGATGCCGTTGCCGCTTATGAATTTCTGCTGGCGCAAGGTGTTGCATCGAACCGGATCGTGATCGCCGGTGACAGTGCGGGCGGCGGCCTGACGCTGGCAACATTGATGGCAATTCGTGACAAAGGTCTGGCCATGGCCGGAGCCGGCTTTTGTATATCGCCCTGGGCCGATCTGGAAGGTAGGGGCGACAGCATGACATCCAAAGCCGCTGTTGACCCCATGGTGCAGCATGACGGTCTGGCCATGATGGCGGCTGCCTATATCGGTAAAGGCGATCTGCGTCATCCCTATGCATCACCCATTCATGGCGATTTCGCCAGACTGCCGCCATTGCTGATTCATGTGGGCTCGGCAGAGACATTGCTGGATGACAGCATCCGGGTCGCCCAGCTGGCCGGGGCCGCTGACGTGCCGGTACATCTGGAAATCTGGCCGCACATGATTCATGTCTGGCACTTTTTTGCCCCCATGTTGGCGGAAGGACGACAGGCGATCACCAGCGCGGGCGCCTGGCTGGCACGGACAATCGCATGAACAAGGTTGCGGTCATCATCGGTGCAGGTGATGCCACCGGCGGCGCGATCGCCCGGCGTTTTGCGCTGGGGGGCTATACCGCCTGCGTGATCCGCCGGACGGGCAACAAACTTGTGCCCTTGGTGGATACGATCAACGCCCAGGGTGGCAAGGCAGTTCCCTTTGCCGTTGATGCCCGCGATGAAGATCAGATGGTGGCGCTGTTTGAAAAAATAGAAGCCGAAATCGGTGCGATTGAAGTCGCCGTATTCAATGTGGGTGGCAATGTGCGGTTTTCGATTCTTGAGACCACCGCACGGGTCTATCGCAAGGTTTGGGAGATGGCCGCTTTTGCCGGTTTCCTGACCGGGCGCGAGGCTGCCCGATATATGATCCCGCGTGGGTGCGGCACCATTCTGTTCACAGGGGCCACGGCAAGTCTGCGCGGGCGCGATGGCTTTTCGGCCTTTGCCGGTGCCAAGCATGCATTGCGCGCTCTGGCCCAAAGCATGGCGCGCGAGTTGGGGCCCAAGGGCATTCATGTGGCGCATATGGTGATCGATGGTCCGATCGACACCGACTGGATCGCCCAGAATGTGCCTGATGCGGCACAGCGAAAAGCAGTTGACGGCCTGTTATCACCGGATGCGATCGCTGAAGCCTATTGGAACATTCATTGCCAGCCGCGCAGTGCCTGGACTCATGAACTGGACATTCGTCCCTGGAACGAAAGCTGGTAGAGGCAACAATGGCTAAAACGGTAGAATTCTGTTTTGACGTGGGCAGTCCCACCACCTATCTGGCCTATACACAATTACCCAAAATTGCCCGGGCAACGGGCGCAGAAATAAAGTGGACACCGATCCTTCTGGGCGCAGTGTTCAAGGCCACGGGAAACGCCAGCCCGGCCATGGTGCCCGCAAAAGGTGCTTATATGGGCCGCGACATGGCGCGCTTTGCCCGACAATATGGGGTGCCGCTTGGGACCAATCCCTATTTTCCGATCAACACCACGTTGATGATGCGGGCTGCAACCAGCCTTGTCAGTGATACACCATCGCTGATCCGTTATCTTGATGCCGTCTTTGACGGCATGTGGGCAAAACCCGTCAATATGGGGGATACCGAAATTCTGAAAGCGTATCTGACTGCGGCGGGCTTT
>CAISDR010000277.1 GCA_903884125.1 uncultured bacterium | reverse complement strand
CGCACAATTCTAGGATCAATAGAAGTCCAGGAATTGAAACTTCAATAACTGTTATGTCCCAGCGACGATCCTTGAAATGGATCGTCGCTTGTGGGTCATGGTTTTCTCGATGGCAGGATTTGACCCGTTGACAGGTTATTGCCGCAAAATCGGAATGGCCGTCAATGTGATAACTGCCAGTCTGCCAAAAATCTATCCGTGGCCGCTACAATGCAGTTTTCCAAAGTCTTTTCTGACTATTCAGCGTTCTGTCAGGAGCCAAATGATGCGATGGGTTGGAATTGTCGGTTTACAGAATATTGTGGCAGCGACCTTATTCATGGCGACGTTCACGCCAGCGGTCTCAGCAGAAAACCCGACCGTCTCCTCCAATATCCGTTGGGCATATCCGGTGTTAAAGGAAAAGACCCCGTACCCGAAACTTGAGCCAACCGTTGAATACACGGTCAAAGGCAGCATACGCGTCCTGACCGGCGATCAGCTTAACCTGATGGATGACCCGGTTGACTGGACCCCTTCGGAACATCCGGTGCCGCCCAAAATTGTCGCCCATGACGACAGAGACAGAAAACTGGAGGCTTGCGGCGCATGCCACGGCATGAAAGGCCAAGGCGGTATTGATGTGCCCGACATTGGCGGACTGCCAGCCAACTATATTGCGGAGCAACTTCACGAATTTGCCAAGGGTCGGCGTCGTTCCAGCGATCCCGACCGAGATGTATCCGGGCGAATGGCCGCATTTGCCAGTAAGCTGTCTGAATCTGAAATCAGGGATGCTGCACGTTATTTCTCTTCTGTTACCAGAAGCCCGCTGCCAGTGAGGGTGATCGAGGCGGAACGGGTACCGGCAACCAGGGCAAACCACGACTGGCTCGAATTGGTTCCAGGTGGCGTAAGCGAACCGATCGGACGACGCGTGATCGAGGTGGCAGAAGATTTCAATCAAATGTGGATCGGCGACCCAAATTCGGGGATTGAGGCGTATGTGCCAACCGGTGCGATTGCTCGCGGAAAGGCGCTCGTGCATCACGGGGCCAATCCCTGTATCACCTGCCATGGCCCCACACTTAGAGGTGTGGGTAAGGTTCCACCGCTGGCAGGTCGTGCCCCCTACAGTCTTGCCCGGGCAATTTGGGACATTAAGTCAGGCGCGCGAAATGGTGCTGCGGTTTCATTGATGAAAAAGCCTGCAAGTGAATTGACCGCGGACCAGATTGTTGATGTTGTCGCCTATCTGGCATCACTGACACCCTGACCACGGCAGGTCGTCACACTGGAACGATACGGCTCACTGAACAGTAGCCAATCGCTTTATTTTGCCAATTTTTCGGCTTATCCTTAAACCCCGATGCCCCTTTATTGACTTTAGCTGGCGTAAGATAAATTCTGACCTTCACATGGAACCCAATTCACTTACGCCCGGCCAGCGGATCGACGATTTACTTGCGCGGGCAAAGGAAAATATTCGGCGAGAGCAGTTTGAAGAGGCAGAATCGTGTTGTCGAGCAATCCTGCTGATTGATCAAACGCATCCAGATGCTAATCACAAATTGGGCATTATCGGATTGCGGTTTGGGCACGCGGGTGCAGCGTTGCCCCATCTCAAAGTTGCAAAAGATGCCAAGCCGAACAATACACAATTCGCACAGGCAGTTGCAGCGGCCGTGTTCCAGATTCTGGAAACGTCGATCCTAACCCATTCGGCAGGCGATCTAAATCAAGCCGATGAAGGGTATCAGCTGGTTTTAAAATATGACCCAACGAATGCAGACGCCTTGCATCTGTCGGGTTTGATCGCCCATCAACGGGGCGATCATTTATCGGCGATAGCATTGATCCGTCGTGCAATCACGCATTCAACTACAGAGCTAAAATATTTTATCAATCTTGCTGCGATTTTTTCAACGATCGGTGATCTGCCTTCAGCATGCGTGACCTTGCATCTTGCGTGCGCTTTGGATCCCGGGATAGGTGAACTGTGGTACAATTGCGGCCAAAATCACAAAAATAATTTGAAAAGCGCGGGTTACGCATTGCGGTGCCTTGCCCGTGCTGCAGTTCTCAATTCAGGCTTTGCGGACTATTACAATGAAATTGGCGCCCACGCTCTATTGCATGGCGAATTGCTGGATGCCGCCAAATCAATGACGCGCGCGATTTGCCTGGCGCCGAACCGCGACGTGTTTTTTTTCAACCTCGGAATTGTTCAGTCTGCAATGGCGCAATTTAATGCTGCACTTTGTTCATATCGGCGGGCTGTTAGCATAAACCCCAGTCAGATTGCTGCGCGAGTTAATTTCGGCGCTGCCCTGAAAGCAGCAGGTCGCCTGCATGATGCAATCGATCAATTCAGAAAGGCTGTTCAAACTGACCCAAAGTCGGTGATCGCCAATTACAATCTGGCAACACTTTATCTGGAAAGTGGTTCGGCTATTGCGTCGATTCAATATTTTTATGCCGCATGCATTGGTGATCCGGGATACATGGATGCGATGACCAACATGGCAGTGGCATTTCAGGACCTTGACCTTTGGGATCGCGCCATAATCGCCACAGCCGGCCATCAGAGGCTTCGATGTTGCCCAATGGATCGG
>CAISDR010000276.1 GCA_903884125.1 uncultured bacterium | reverse complement strand
GTAATCACTGGCAATCCATAACGTCTCATACCCAATTTTAAGTCGAAGAAGGATCATTGAAATGCCAAAGCGTCCGGTTTGGACCCCCGAAATGATAAGTACCAATGCGGGTGCAACCACGAAAGTCGCCACCCCTAAACTGCCTGGGATCGGTCGTGGTCGTCGGCGACGTCAGGTCTCGGTCGACGGCCCAGATCTGGTCGATGTCCATGTTGGTGCCCGTGTACGCGAGCGGCGTGTCATGTTAGGGCTTAGCCAGACCACGCTTGCGACAAAGATCGGACTGACCTTTCAGCAGGTTCAGAAATACGAACGCGGAGCCAATCGCGTTTCCGCATCCATGATGTGGCGCATGGCTGACGTGCTTGATGTGCCGATCAGCTATTTCTTCGATGGACTGGACCGTAACAAGCCAGCCGGGCAGCCTGATCAATGGGATCCCGCTGTATTGCGCCTGGCCCGCCGAATTCGCACACTGCCCTTGCCCATTCGCAATTCATTGGCGGCCCTGGTCGGTTCAATGGTCAATGAAACAGATGACGAAGTCGAAGCGCTGTCAGATGAAATTGCATCAGGTGCCGTCACCACCGTCTAAGTCATGGTCAACAGCAAAAATCCCCTGGCATTGAAATATGCCAGGGGATTTTTTTGTGTGCTGCCTAGAATGGGATTTCATCATCCAGATCGGCCGCCGGCGGACTATAGGCCCGTGCGGCCGGGCGCGCACCGGATGAAGATGCAGGTGCTGCATATTCTTCACCGTAATCATCGCCACCGCTGGCTCCCATGCCACCACCGGCACCACCGCTGCGCCCGTCCAGCATGGTAAGTTCACCACGGAACCGTGGAATGACAACTTCGGTTGTAAATTTTTCGGCACCCGACTGATCTGTCCATTTGCGGGTCTGGATCTGACCTTCGATATAAACCTTGGCGCCTTTTTTCAGATATTGTTGCGCGACCTTGCCAAGATTTTCGTTGAAAATCACAACCCGGTGCCATTCGGTTTTTTCTCGCCGTTCGCCGGAATTTTTGTCGCGCCAGTTCTCCGACGTCGCGAGCCTGAGATTCACGATCATCGTGCCATCCTGAGCATGGCGCACTTCGGGGTCTGCCCCCAGATTTCCAATTAGAATTACCTTGTTCACACTACCAGCCATTTGGCACTCCCTTCTTCGATCTGTCGTCCGCAATGAGCCTTGGCTACAAATGCCCCAAGTATCAGTGCCAGCCTTATTTGTTCCGCCGGAACATGAATAATCTCAACGCAACCAGCGCAGATTAGCCTGCGATACGTCTATGCGCCAGTTGGTCCATATCACCTATCGCCAATAAAGCTTGCCAGACTCACCCAAAAAATGTTCCTATTATGTTCTTTACACTTCAGCCGACCTGGGGGATAGGATAAAAAGACTGCAGGCGCTATAAATTTCTCGCTTTCCAGACGCTGGAACCTAAATATCGCCATGCACATCTCACAGTCCTGGCAGCGGTAACCTCTTTGCCGCTGCCATGCGCCTGGTTGTTGTCAATTACCCAACTGATTTGTCCGGGGAATACCATTTGTCATGCTGACCCATTTATCGATCCGCGGTGCGCGCGAACATAATCTGAAAAATGTTGATGTTGATTTACCGCGCGATAAATTGGTGGTGATGACGGGGCTGTCAGGGTCAGGTAAATCATCTCTTGCTTTCGACACCATCTATGCCGAGGGACAGCGGCGGTATGTAGAAAGCCTGTCATCCTATGCACGGCAGTTTCTGGAACTGATGCAAAAGCCCGATGTGGATCACATTGAAGGGCTGTCGCCTGCCATTTCCATTGAACAGAAAACCACCTCGCGCAATCCGCGTTCAACGGTTGGCACGGTTACTGAAATTCACGACTATATGCGCCTGTTATTTGCCCGCATCGGCGTGCCGCATTCACCGGCAACAGGTCTTCCTATTGAAAGCCAGACCATTTCCCAGATGGTGGATCGGGTGATGGCACTGGACGAAGGAACCCGGCTGTTCCTTCTTGCCCCGATGATCCGTGGTCGCAAGGGTGAATATCGCAAGGAACTGGCTGACCTGCAAAAGCGCGGTTTTCTGCGCGTAAAACTCGACGGTAAATATGTGGAAATTGCCGAGGCCCCGGCATTGGATAAAAAGCTCAAGCACGACATTGACGTGGTAGTTGACCGGCTGGTGGTGCGCCCAGGAATTGAACAGCGTCTGGCTGAAAGCTTTGAAGCGGCCCTGGGTTTAAGTGACGGAATCGCGATTGCCGAATGG
>CAISDR010000275.1 GCA_903884125.1 uncultured bacterium | reverse complement strand
GGTGCCGAACAGCATCACCTGTCATTTTCGGTACGGATTTGACCCCCCGCAACAGCCATTGGCGGGTTTCAATCGGGTCGATGACCGCATCAATCTCGAAATGGGATGCCATGGACAAAGCCTTGCCACCGTCGTAGAGGCGGGTAACCAGCTTGTCGTAAAGCGCCTTGCGGGCAATCTCGTCGGTCTCAGCCTCCAGCTCCTTGCGGTAGCCAAGCCTGACCGCGCCTTCAAGCCCCATGCCGCCAAATTCACCCGTTGGCCAGGAAATGGTAAAGAACGGTGCGTGAAATCCGCCTGCCGCCATGGCCTGCGCGCCCAGACCATAACCTTTGCGCAGGACGACGGTGAAAACCGGCACACGCAAACTGGCACCAACCACAAACATCCGGCTGACACGGCGCACCTGCGCTTTTGCTTCTATATCCGGTCCGACCATAAAGCCCGGCGTATCGCAAAGCGAGATAATCGGCAGCCCGAAGCCGTCGCATAATTGCATGAACCGCGCAGCCTTGTCCGCCCCGTCGCCATCAATGGCCCCGCCCAGATGCATGGGATTATTAGCAATGAGACCAAAGGCGTTGCCTTCGATCCTGACCAGCGCGGTTATCATCCCGTCACCATATCCCGCCCGCAATTCAAGAACCGATCCCAGATCACACAGGCCCGCAATCACCTTGCGAATATCATAGGCTCTGAGACGGTTTTCGGGAATGACCGACCGCAACAGCCGTGGGTCGGGAGCGGTCCATTCCCTTGTCCGGCCCTGAAAAAATGCCATGTATTTTTTTGCCGCCACCACCGCCTGGGCTTCGTCATCCACCAGCAGATCAATCACGCCATTTTTGAAAAGCTGGTCGGCAGGCCCGATTGCTTCAGGTGGGAACACGCCCAGACCTCCACCTTCAATCATTGCCTGGCCACCCATGCCGATATTGCTGTCTCTGGTCGCAATGATGGTATCCGCACAGCCCAAAAGCGCTGCATTGCCCGCAAAACAGCGTCCGGCAGTTATCGCCAGACGCGGGACCAGACCCGACAGTTTCGCCCATTGGGCAAAACTGGGTACATCCAGACCGGCAACACCGGGCGAATCCACATCCCCCGGCCTGCCGCCACCGCCTTCGGCAAATAATACGACTGGCAGCTTCCATTGTTCCGCCAGATCAAAAACCCGATCTTTCTTGCGATGATTCTGGAAGCCCTGTGTGCCAGCCAGAACCGTGAAATCATAGGCGACGCCCATGCAGCGTGCCGTTTCCTCGCCAAAGCTTGAGGCGTTGATGGTACCAAGGCCGGCGATCATACCATCGGCTGGCGTATTGGCCGTCAGGTCATCCAGCGTGCGCCGTCGCCGCTGGGCGGCAATGGCGAAACCGCCATATTCAATGAATGATCCGGGATCAAAAAGATCGTCGAGATTTTCGCGGGCGGAACGCAGGCCACGGGCGTGCCGCTTGGCCATCGCCTCGGGCCGTGCCCTGTCCTGCAACAGGTCGCGGCGTGCCAGAAATCCTGCCAGATCCGCGCGAATGTAATCAAGATCGATGGCGACATCATGCTGTTGAGACATGTCCTGATGTTCATCCGGGTGGATGAACACCAATGGCTGACCTTCATCAACAATTGCGCCATTGGCAACATCGATACGTTCGATCAGACCCGAAACCGTCGCCGCGATCACATGTTCCATTTTCATGGCCTCAAGAATGACCAGCGTCTGCCCCTTGGTAATGCTGGCGCCCTGGGTTGCCTCAACCAGTCCAACCTTTCCAGCCATGGGCGCTGTGATGGCCGTCGTACCCGTCGGAGCCGGTGAATCCGTGCGGCTTGTCGCTGGTTCATGGGCAAAAGCAATCGAACCTAGTTCGGCCGCATGGCGTTCCACAAACCCGGTATCAAATGATCCGGATGCCAGTTCGCTGCGTCGGGCAAGGGCGCCCAGGAATGCCAGATTGGTCGGAACACCGGTCAGCGCAAATTCATCCATGGCCCGTATCATGCGGCGCAGGGCAAGTCCCAGAGCACCGTCAGGCTGATAGACGATCAGTTTTGCCAGCAGCGGATCGAAAGTTGGATCGATCTGTTGACCAACTGCACACGCGGAATCGGTACGGACACCTGGCCCACCGGCGGGTGCAAATGTGCTGATCACGCCCACGCCTGCCCTGAATTCACCCTGACGATTGACGGCCTCGGCGGTAATGCGGGCCTGGATGGCAAATCCCCTTGGCCGCCTGATTTCATCCTGTGTCAGGTTAAGTGATGCCAGCGTACATCCCCGAGCCAGAGACAGTTGCAGCGCGACCAGATCGGTTCCGGTTACAGCCTCGGTGATGGTATGTTCCACCTGCAGGCGCGGATTAGCCTCCAGAAAAACAAATTCACCGCGCGCCACATCGACCAGAAATTCAATCGTGCCAAGGTTCAGATAATCCACACCGGCGGCAATTTTTTTGGCTGCCAGATATAGTTGGTCAGCAAGTGCAGCTGGCAAAGCCGGTGCGGGGGCGATTTCGAGAATTTTCTGCTGACGTCGTTGCAAGGAACAGTCGCGATCAAAAAAATGAACCACCTGGCCGGTCGCATCCCCGGCAATCTGAACTTCGATATGGCGGGCATTCTCCATCAGTTGTTCAAGATATAACGCGCCATTACCAAATGCCGTGCGCGCTTCGGATTCGCATCGGGCAAAGGCATCGGCCAGTTCATCAACATGGCGCACGATCCGCATGCCCCGTCCGCCGCCACCGGCCACGGCCTTGACCATGACCGCTGAACCTTTGGGCAGGCTTGTGAAAAAGGCTCCAGCCTGGGCCAAATTGACGCCACCGCCCGTACCCTGCAAAACCGGCACGCCCAATGAACGCGCCAGCATGCGGGCCTTGGCCTTATCGCCCAGCATCGACAGGGTGGCCGGTTTGGGACCGATGAAAATAAGTCCCGCATCATGAACCTGTTGGGCAAAGTCCGCATTCTCGCTCAGAAAGCCATAGCCGGGATGAATGCTGTCACATTTGCGGCGCAAAGCGGCGGCGATGATATCCGGCCCGTCAAGATAGGCAGCAACCCCCCGGCCGTTTAGATATTCAATATCAGCGCCCGGCAGCGCATGCGGAGGCGTGTTGGCCCCGACTTCGGCCACCATTACTGGCTCGTGATCAAGATCGCGCAGGGTCCGTGCGATGCGAAGGGCAATTTCACCCCGATTGGCGACCAGAACCCGGTGCACTGTAAGTTGACCCATGACCTGTCGCCTTTCCCAAAATTTTTATTCGATTTTATAGACATTTAGCTCTGCGGGTACAAAGTCGAAAAAATGGGCAAGGTTATCCCCGGGTCAATCTAATTATTGTTTGGGCATGGCAGCCAAGGGGTTGAGACATGGGCGCCAAGCTTTGCTAAACAGGCTTATGCGCTATTCTGCATTCAATTTGATCCGCCATGGATTGGGTAACCCGCTGGGCTGGGGACCAGCCTGGAAACCGGCGAGCCTCAAGCCCAGCTATGATGCCATCATCATTGGGGGTGGCGGGCACGGACTGGCCAGCGCCTATTATCTGGCGAAAAATCACGGTATTCGGCGGGTCGCCGTTCTGGAACGCGGCTGGATCGGCGGCGGCAATACCGGGCGCAATACCACCATTGTGCGATCAAATTATTTCTTTGGCGAAAGTGCCAGACTCTATGACCACGCCCTGAAACTCTATGAAGGACTGTCAGAGGATCTGAATTACAATATCATGCTGAGCCAGCGCGGTGTTATCAACATTGCCCATTCCGAACACGAAATGGAACTGATGACCCGCAGTGTCAACGCAATGCTGTTAAATGGCATTGATGTGGAATTGCTAGACCGCAAACAATTGCTGGCCGAAGTGCCATTGGCCAATGATGCACCGGATGCCCGTTTTCCCCTGCATGGTGGTTTTGTCCAGCGTCGTGGCGGCGTTGCGCGTCATGACGCGGTAGCCTGGGGGTACGCGCGTGCGGCATCGCAACTGGGCGTTGATATCATCCAGAATTGTGAAGTCACCGGTTTTATCCGCGACCAGAACCGCATCACCGGGCTGGAAACCACCCATGGCCGTGTGAGCGCTGGTGTCTTTGGTCTGGCGGTTGCGGGCCATTCCAGCGTGATGGCGGCAAAGGCGGGATTTGATCTGCCATTACAAAGCTATGCCTTGCAGGCGATGGTATCGGAACCATTAAAACCCATATTGCACAATGTGGTGATGAGTGGGCGCACGCACGCCTATGTTAGCCAGTCCGACAAGGGTGAACTGGTATTTGGTGCCGGTCTGGACCTCTACCCATCCTATGCCCAGCGCGGCAATCTGCCGACGGCACAGGAAATCATCGCAGGGCTGCTGGAAATATTTCCGGCTTTCCGGCGTTTGAAAATGTTGCGTCAATGGGCAGGCATTGTGGATGTATGCTGGGACTATAGCCCGATCATTGGCCCTGCCCCAGTTGATGGACTATACCTGAACTGTGGCTGGGGTACGGGCGGGTTCAAGGCCATTCCCGCAGGCGGCTGGCTGCTGGCACATTTACTGGCCCATGGAAAGCATGATCCATTATCCGCTCCTTTTGACCTTACCCGATTCCAGACCGGCGCGCTGATTGATGAAGCCGCTGGCGCTGGCATAGCGCATTAAGGGGGCTGCATGTTGATTATCCCATGCCCCTGGTGTGGCCCGCGCGCCGAACAGGAATTTCACTTTGCGGGGGAACCGAAGGCGCGTCCGGTTCCTGCTGAACAGGTATCAGATCAGACATGGGCGCATTACCTTTATCATCGCAGCAATGAAAAAGGGGCGCATCGCGAATTGTGGTCGCATGCCCATGGCTGCGGGCGGTGGTTTGTGATGGAACGCGACACGCACACGCACCAGATATTAAGCACAAAGGCGCCCGCATGACCGCGACACGCCTTGCCCATGGCGGAAATATTGATCGCCAGAAGCCCATTACATTTACCTGGAACGGCCGGGTGATGACAGGCTTTGCGGGTGACACCGTCGCATCCGCCCTGTTGGCAAATGGCGTGCGCATTATCGGTCGCAGTTTCAAATATCACCGCCCGCGTGGCATCATGGCCGCTGGTGCTGACGAGCCCAATGCGCTGGTGGATTTAACCCATGGCGTGCGCCATGAGCCCAATGCACGGGCAACCACTGTCCTGCTTGAAGACGGCATGCAAATTAGCGTCATTCAGGGCTGGCCCAATGTGGACTGGGATATTTTTGGTGTACTGGACCTGTTCCACCGCTTTCTGCCTGCCGGGTTTTATTACAAATCGTTTTTCAAACCGAATTGGGGATTTTACGAAAACGCCATCCGGCGTATGGCCGGTCTGGGCCGGGCAAAAACATCTGCCGACCGACGCAAATTTGATGCACGCGTCGACCACTGCGATGTCCTGATCATTGGTGGTGGTATGGCCGGCATCTGCGCAGCGCGTGCGGCGATCAGTGCCGGATTGAACACCATTCTGGTGGAAGACAGGCCCCATCTGGGCGGCCGACTGAACTGGTGCGGCCGCGTAATCGACGGCATGCCTGCTGATCAATGGGCGCAGCAAATCGCTTCTGATCTGAATTGCCGTGTCCTGACCAATGCCGTTGCCTTTGGCTATTACGATCACAATCTGATCGGGGTGATGGAGACAGTTCAAACATCAGACCCGGATTGCGGCGATGCGCGATTGTGGCAGATACGCGCGAGGCATGTTGTGCTGGCAACCGGTGCTTTTGAACGACCCCTGCTGTTTGCCGATAATGACAGACCGGGTGTCATGCTGGCAGATGCTGCCCTATGCTATGTGCGCCATTATGGTGTTCTGGTCGGTGACAGAATTGTCATCGCCACCAATAATGACAGCGGGTATGAATCTGCCATCGGCCTTGCCCAGGCGGGTGCGGAAGTTACGGTGGTTGATATCCGCCCCATTGCAGGCGGAATTCAACAACGTGCGGAAATGGTTGGTGTCCGGGTATTGCCCTCCGCCCGCGTGATCAAGGCAATTGGCAGAACTGCCGTGACAGCCGTTGATATTAGAACCAATCGTGGCAGCCATATCCGTATCGATGCCGATATTTTGGCCAGTTCGGGTGGCTGGTCACCGGCAGTTCATCTGTTCAGCCAGTCGGGCGGCAAGCTGCGCTGGGATGATGGGACCCTTACGTTTGTGCCGGATCAATCGCCACAGGCCGTGCGCGTCATCGGCGCGGCCAATGGAACATTCGATCCGGCTGCATCAATGTCGGAAGCAATAGCTGCCATCAATGCCATTGCCCCGGAAAAAGTTTCATGGTCTCTGCCTGCACTGTCGCAGACTGAAAAATCTGTCGCGATTGAGGCTTTGTGGCAGGATCCAGATATCATTGGTCGCCAATGGGTCGATTTCCAGAATGATGTGACGTTCAAGGATATCGCACTGGCTGCCAGCGAAAATTATGTCTCTGTCGAACACCTGAAGCGCTATACCACGCTTGGCATGGCGACCGATCAGGGCAAGACCAGTAATGTGATCGGCCTTGCCATCATGGCCCAACTGACCGGGCGCGAGATACCGGCGGTCGGCACCACCACTTTTCGCCCGCCCTTTGTGCCCGTATCATTGGGTGCCATGGCCGGTAGTCGCTTTGGTCCATTACATTCACCCTTGCACCAGTTGCCCGCCCATCAGTCGCATCAGAAACTGGGCGCCGAATTTCGCGAATATGGCGGCTGGTGGCGACCAGCCTTTTATCCGCGTAACAGCGAGGACGCTTTTGCCACCATTCAGCGCGAAGCAAAAGCGGTGCGCGCCGGTGTCGGGCTGCTGGATGCCTCAAGCCTTGGCAAGATTGCCGTACGCGGCAAGGATGCCGCCGAATTCCTGAATCTCATTTATTATAACGAACTGGCCAAACTGAAAACTGGCCGCCTGCGTTATTGCTTTTTACTGCGCGAAACCGGGGTGGTTTATGATGATGGCGTAGTTGCCCGACTGGCGGACGATCATTACCTGTTGTCGCCATCATCCAGCCATACAAAGGGCGTGCTGGATCAACTGGAACTTTGGCATCAGACTGAATACCCGTCGATGCAGGTATCGTTTCATAATCTGACCTCGGCCTATGCCACAATTTCGATTGCAGGACCGCAATCGCGCACATTGCTGGCGCGCATGGAAAGCGGCATTGATCTGTCTGATCAGGCCCTGCCCCACATGTCGCTGACTCATGGCACCATGATGGGCCACAAGGTGCAGTTGGCGCGGGTGTCGTTTACCGGCGAACGCGCCTATGAACTGACCATGCCTGCAGGTCAGGGCCGCACATTCTGGGAACACCTGATGAACCTTGGGCAGGATCTTGGGATCACGCCGATTGGTATTGAAAGCCTGTCATTGTTGCGCGCAGAAAAGGGTTACATCCTGATCGGCACTGATACAGATGGCCTGACATTGCCGGTCGACCTTGGCATGGCTGGTCCACTGACTGCAAAAAAAGTGGACTTTGTGGGCAAACGATCTCTGTTGACACCAGATGCAATGCGGCCTGATCGCCGTCAGCTGATTGGCCTGCGCCCGACCGATGATCAATTCGTACCAGCCGTTGGCAGCCATGCGATATTGCAGGTGGACGGAACCAGAAGATCAATCGGCTGGATCACATCATCAGCCTTTTCACCCCATCTGAACCACACCATTTGTCTGGCCATGATCGAAGGTGGTCGTGGGCTTGTTGAAGCCAACGCCCATGTGACGATTTTTGATCGCGGCAAGACTACAACCGCGCGCGCTGTTGAAGCCTGTTTCTTTGATCAACAGGGGGTGCGCCTCAATGGCTAGCAATTCTCTTTTCGATCAGCTTGACCTTGGCGCTGATGGTGTGATTGCGAAAGGCGACAACCTTGTTGTTCGGCTTGCCATACCAAGCCATGCGGTGATGGTTTCCAACGGTCATCCGTCGATCCCGCCCAATCGGGTTGAGAATTTAAGCCTGTGCAAGGCATTCTGGCTTGGGCCTGATCGCATGCTGGCCATCAGTGAACATGGGCGGATTGACGCGGAGTTTTTTGGGAAGGATGCGCTGGTCAGCGATATAACGGATGGCATAGCGCTGTTTCACATCTCAGGGCCTTGCTGGCGTGAAATTTTCGTTCGCGGCAGCGCTGAAAATCCGGATGGCGGCATGCTTGATACCGGCCTATGTGCGCAAACACTTTTCGCCGGACTTGACGCGCTTGTTCATTGTGCGGGGCCTGAGCATCTGGTGATCCAGATCGAACGTCCACTGGCATCGTTTTTCAGCCTCTGGCTGATCGAGGCGACAAAAGCTGCCCAAGCCAGCCTTGCGGCAAAGTGATGGAGACTTGTTGATGAAATCCCATGTTCGGGTTGCCGTTATCGGTGGTGGTGTCGTTGGATGCTCGGTGCTTTATCACCTGACCAAACTTGGCTGGTCCGATGTTGTGCTGTTGGAACGCGACGAGTTGACCTGTGGGTCGACCTGGCATGCAGCCGGTGGCATGCACACACTGAACGGCGATCCCAATGTTGCAAAGCTGCAGAAATATACAATCGAACTGTACAAGGAAATTGAGCAGGTATCGGGCGTATCCTGTGGCCTGCACACGCCGGGCGGGTTGATGCTGGCGGGCACACAATCCCGGATGGACTGGTTGAAAATGGCCGCCGCCCGCGCGCGTTACATGGGCATGGAAGCGGAACTGCTGTCTATCGACGACGCGGCAAAACTTTTGCCGCTGATTGATCCCAGCCGATTTGTCGGTGCGCTGTGGGACCCGCTGGATGGTCATGTGGACCCTTATGGTGTCACCCATGCTTATGCAAAATGCGCGACCATGGCCGGGGCGGAAATCTATCGCCATACATTCGTTGAAAATCTGAAGATGCGTCCGGCAGGCGGTTTTGAAGTCATAACCAATCAGGGCACGATCATCGCAGACCGCGTGGTCAATGCCGGTGGATTATGGGCGCGCGAAGTGGGACGGATGGTTGGCATTGAATTGCCGATCCTGGCCATGGAACACCAATATCTGATCACCGAAGACGTGCCGGAATTGCTGCCAGCCCACGAACTGCCGCACACAATCGATTTTGAAGGTGAAATCTATCTGCGTCAGGAACGTCAGGGCGTGCTGTTGGGCACCTATGAACATAACGGCATTCCATGGTCCGCACGGCAGACACCGTGGGACTTCAAGGCCGAATTGCTGCCGTCTGATCTTGACCGGATCGCACATAATCTGGAAGTGGGCTTTGAACATTTCCCCGGCCTTGCCCAGGCCGGAATCAAGAAAGTGATCAACGGGCCGTTCACATTTGCTTCCGACGGTAATCCGCTGATCGGACCGGTGCGCAGTGTCCCCAATTTCTGGGTTGCCTGTGGTGTGATGGCCGGTTTCAGCCAGGGCGGCGGCGTTGGACTGGCGCTGGCATCCTGGATGATTGATGGCGATCCGGGCTTTGATGTCTGGGCCATGGATGTGGCGCGCTTTGGTCCTTGGGCCAGCAAAGCCTATACTAATGCCAAGGTGCGGGAAAATTACGGACGGCGTTTCCGCGTCACCTTCCCGAATGAAGAATTGCCCGCCGGGCGTCCACTGCGCACCTCGCCCATCTATGATCGCAATAAAGCGGCCGGTGCCGTATTCGGGGCCAGCTAT
>CAISDR010000274.1 GCA_903884125.1 uncultured bacterium | reverse complement strand
GGCATTGCGGCGGTGGTCATGCTGACAGCCTTTTCGGCGGCCGGAATATGGGTGTCTCAACTGGATGGCTATGTGATCCAGTCGATCCCGGACGTGGGGACAGCACTCAACCCGTTGATGAAGGAAGTGACGCGTCAGGCCGGGGCCTGGTTTGGCAACTACCAGAAGACGCCGGTGCTCTGGATCGTCCCGCTCGTCGCTTACCTTGGCGGAGCGCTGGCCGTGATCTGCGTGTGGACAGGCAGGACCTTGATAGCGTTCCTCGGTTCATCGCTTGCCTGCGTGTCGGTGATATTGACGGCGGGGATCGCGTTGTTCCCGTTCATACTTCCTTCCTCCGAAATGCCAAAGGCCAGCCTCACCGCTTGGGATGCGACCTCCAGTTACATGACGCTAAATGTAATGTTGTGGGTGGCCTTGATCTTTACTCCGATCGTTCTTGCCTATACCGGGTGGGCTTATCGTGTCATGGCGGGCAAAGTGACGCGGAACTTCATCGAGGCCAACGACAAATCGCTTTACTAGGAAATTCCAGAAAGGAAGGAAATTTATGTGGTACTTCACGTGGGTGCTTGGCCTCGGTTTCGCGGTGCTTCTTGCAATCGTCAATGCGCTTTGGCTGGAGGCGCAGTTGGAACAGGACGGCGAATAGTTTCAAGACTTGCAATCGGGCATTTGCGGCAAGCTCGTACTTCAGTGTTCGCCAAAGGATATCTGCAGCTGGCTAAAGCAGCAATTTTCTACCGATGAGGGTTCATAAATGAAGTGACCTTGCGCCTGCGCCCAGCTTCATCTGCTTTGGTGCACCATTCGGGTGCAATTAAGGTCAATACCCGTCCTCTGCATAGGTCCTCTCTACTACGCATACACAGGGAATTCATCCCATGTCGGAGGAAGGAACCGGGTTTTGAAGGGCACGGTGATTACAGAAATATGACTGGGGCATCACGCAATTCCGCTTGGGCCTTGCAAGTTATGCCAATCTCGGCAAAATTTGCTACCATTACGTTCCCATTCGCGCAGCACAGGAACGGTTAACGCAGAATGCTAACGGTACTGGTCATCAATTCTAAGGGCGGTTCAGGGAAGTCGACCCTGAGTACCAACCTTGCCAGTTACTTTGCGAGCCAGAAAGCCAGGACTGCAATCCTCGATTACGATCCTCAGGGTTCGAGTACGCGGTGGGTGCGAATCCGGCCGCATAATGCAGAAAAGATCCACAGTGCGAACGGAGCGCCTTCCAAGGGCAGCGCATTGTTGCTCAGCCGCCAGTCGTGGGTTCCCACCAACACCGAAGTACTGATCATCGATGCGCCTGCGGGAACCAAGGGCGTGCTGCTGCAGGAGCTGGTTCGCAGATCCAGCCATATCCTGATTCCCGTCCAGCCATCGCCGATCGACATTCATGCCACGGCCGATTTCATCAAGGAACTGTTCCTCTCCGGGGGCGCGCGCAAAGCGCAAGCGAAGATCGCGGTCGTCGCCAATCGCGTGCGCAACCCCTCCTCTGAGATCTACGCGGGGCTGGAGCGTTTTCTCCACTCGCTGAAGCTCCCATTCCTCACCAGCATCCGCGACTCGGACAATTATCTCCACGCCGTGGGCAAGGGGCTCGGGGTATTCGAAATGGACGAGGCCGTAGCGGAACGGCATGAGCTCATGCCGATTCTGGAATGGCTGAACTTCAAGGTTGCGGAACGGGGCGCGCCGGACGCAGATCGCAAGGT
>CAISDR010000273.1 GCA_903884125.1 uncultured bacterium | reverse complement strand
GCAGATACCGCTTGATCCCCATGAACAGGTATTGTCGCGCATTCTGGGCAGTCAGACCGCCCGGCATGGCGCCCGCCCCTATCTCGCACAGCGACAGGGCCCGGACCGCGCATGGTCGGTTCTGTCTTATGCGGATTTCAAACAAAAATCCGATGCGGTAGGCCAGTGGCTTCTGGACCAGAAGCTGGAGCCGAACGCACCGGCGCTGATCCTGTCAGGAAATTCGCTGGGTCATGCAATCTTCAAATTCGGCGCCTTTGCCGCAGGAATACCTGTCTGCCCGGTCAGTGTGAATTACGGCATGGCGATGTCGGATTTCGGTCGACTGGACCATGTGGTCCAGTTGATCAGGCCGGCAATTGTTTTTGTGGAGGATGCTGGCCCGTTTTCGCGCGCGCTGGCGAATGTTGACTTTGGCCGTGCAAAAATCATTACCACAACGCCCGCAATCGCTGGCAGGCATGCCATCGACTGGGCAGAAGTGCTGGCAACAGTGCCGCGCACGGATATTGAACAGAAGATTGCCAGTCTTAAGCCCGGTGACGTGGCAACCTATATGCTGACATCGGGATCAACCGGGCGACCAAAAGCGGTGATCCAGACTCATGCCATGATTGCTGCCAATGTGGCACAGGCCATTCAGACCATGGGCAAGGCGGCGGGCTGGGATGGGCCGATGCTGGACTGGTTGCCCTGGAATCATGTCTCGGGCGCCACCGCGCCTTTGCTGGCGCTGGCAGCGGGTGGCACGCTTTACATCGACGAGGGTAAACCGGTACCCGGCCTGTTTGATGAAAGTCTGAAGAATCTGCGTGATGTGCCGGTCAGCTATTATGTCAACGTACCGTTGGGTTATGCGATGCTGGCTGATGCGCTGGCGGCGGATCAAAGCCTGCGCCAGCATTTTTTCAAAAACCTGCGGATCATGCTTTATGGCGGCGCGGGCCTGCCCCAACCGCTGCTGGACCGGCTGCAGGATATGGCGATTGAAACAATCGGCCATAAAATCCTGGGCAGTTCAGCCTATGGTGCGACCGAGACCACTTCAGGGTTCATGTCGATCCATTATCTGACCGACAAGGTCGGCATAGGCCTGCCCATGCCGGGTGTTGAAATAAAACTGGTACCCCATGGGCCGCGCTATGAACTGCGTGCACGCGGGCCGATCACAACGCCCGGATATCTGGGCGAGCCGGAAAAATCCGCCAGCATGTTCGACGATGAAGGATTTTATTGCCTGGGCGATTATGCAACTTTCATCAATCCTGATGATCCATCCCATGGATTGGCCTTTGCCGGTCGGCTGGCTGAAGAATTCAAGCTGTTATCGGGAACATGGGTACGCGGTGGCGCACTGAAAGCCGATCTTGTCAAAAATCTTAGCCCGCTGGTGGCGGATCTGGTGATATGCGGCGATGGCCAGGAAAAGCTGGGATTGCTGATCTGGGCATCGCCTGCGGGCAAACAATTGGACGCCGCCCAACTGAACCGCGAAATACAATCCCGCTTGCAAGCGCATAATCAGGCAAATCCCGGACAAAGTACCGCCATCCCGCGTTTTATGATTCTTGATGAACCGCCTGTGGTCGAAGCGCACGAGATTTCGGACAAGGGCACAATCAACCGATCCGCTGTAATTGAACGCCGCCACTTACAAGTTGCAGATCTTTATGCATCCCAACCCACATCTTCGGTCATCATCGTCTGACCGACAGGCCACTATGGAGCAGAAAAATGGAAATCAAGGATAGCGTTGCGCTGGTCACAGGCGGCAATCGCGGTATTGGCGAGGCATTTGTTCTGGCCTTTCTGGAGGCGGGCGCAAGACGTGTTTATGTGGGTGCGCGCCAGATTGAGAATGCAGCACATCTGGTGCTGGCCCATCCGGATCGCGTAGTTGCTGTTGAACTGGACATCACCAATCCCGATCAGGTCTTAAAGGCGGCACAGACCTGTTCCGATGTCAGCATTCTGGTCAACAATGCCGGACTGTTTGCCATGCAGCGACTGATCGGCGCGCCCGATCTTTCTGCAGCACGTGCGGAAATGGAAGTGAATTATTTCGGCCCGCTTTCCATGTGCCGTGCATTTGCACCCGTATTGGCAAAACACAAGGAAAGTGCGATTGCCAATGTGTTGTCGGCGGGTGGCATTGTGGCCGTGCCCGGGATGGGCGGATACAGCCCGTCGAAATTTGCCGGACGCGCGATGACCACTTGCGTGCGTGCGGAGCTGGCTGCCCAAAACACCAAGGTCACCGCGCTGATCGTAGGTTCCGTTGACACCCGCATGGCCAGCCACGTGACCGGGTTCAAGGAACCGCCATCCGCCATTGCTGCTGCGGGACTGGCCGCAATTGCCAAAGGCTCGGACGAAGTTGACACTGACTTCATGGCAATAGACGTGCGCGCCAATCTGGCCCGCGATCCAAAGGCGCTGGAAAAAGCCATGATGCGATCATTGTCAGGCGAGCGGGTGACCACCGGCAGGCAAGGCCCCAGCGGCCTTTAGGGATCAGCACAAATGTACAAAGTGATCCAATGGGCAACCGGCGCCATGGGGCGCACCAGCCTGCGCCGCATCATCGAACACCCTGATCTGGAACTGGTGGGACTGTTTGTTTATGGCGACAAGGCCGGACGCGATGTAGGCGAAATTGCCCGACGTCCGAAAACAGGTGTGATCGCCACAAATAGAATTGAAGATATTCTGGCGCTGGACGCTGATGTGGTGATGCATATGCCTCGCCTGACCAGACCGTATGATGCCATGAATGATGATGTGATCAGACTTCTTGCATCGGGTAAAAATGTTATTTCAATTGCCGGCTTCCACTGGCCCGATCATCAGGGAACCGGTTACGCGGCTCCGCTGGCAGCAGCATGCGACAGGGGTCAATCATCCCTGGCCGGTCTGGGACTCAATCCCGGCATGCTGGTTGAACGCATCACGCTTGCCGCCAGCGCCATGTCGGCGCGACTGGATCACATCCGCGTCAGCGAAGCGGTGGATGCTTCCAATATGTCAGCACCGGAATTTGTCTTTGACCTGATGGGTTTCGGATCGGACCCGAACGAGGTCGATCTGGCAAAAGGTCCGCTGGCTGGTCTGTATCGCACCCTGTTTGGCGAAATATTTGCCAATGTCGCCCATTCCCTGGGCACGCAACTGACAAGCCATGTGGATGATCACCGCATCACCACCACACCTGCCGACATCACCATGGCTGCCGGTGTCATTCCCGCAGGCACCGTTGCATCAACCGAATGGCGCTGGATCGCGGGTTTTGCAAACGGGGTCAAAATGGAACTGTCGATCCTGTGGACAGCAGCCCCGCATTTACACCCACGCTGCGATCAGCCGCACTGGCTGATTGAATTATTGGGACGCCCCAATATCAAACTGACCATGGACATTGCCGACGAAGACCCGAACGGCCCGGCCAGCCGCGGGCTGGTTGATGCGACCGTATCCATCGCGCTGGGTGCGATCCCGGATGTCTGTGCCGCCAGACCCGGCTTTTTTGCCTATCCCGCCCCGCCCGGCTACCGCGCGCGTTTCTGATCTAGCCTGCTTTTGGAAACCACGGGATGAACGCACTGGTGCGGGCGATATAATCTGCATATTCCGGCTTGGCCCGCGAAAGGCGCCGTTCCAGAAGTGCCGCCCCACTCCAGATCAAAAGTGTATAGGTCAGGAACACCGGCCCCGGCAGCGCAAAAAGTCCGGTGAAAGTTTCACACCCGATCAGATACAGGCCCCACCAAACACAGGCATCACCAAAATAATTTGGATGGCGTGAATATCGCCACAATCCCTGATCCATCACCCGGCCTTTATTTTCGGGCTTTGCCTTAAATCGCACCAATTGCCAGTCACCAACGGTTTCAAAAATAAGGCCTATGACAGCTATGCTGGCACCGATGATACCCAGGGTGCCGATCATTGGCTCGCTGGGTTCTATCTGACCCAATTGCACCGGCAGTGACGTAATCCATAACAGCGGCGCCTGGGTCAGAAATACCAGCCGCAGGCTGGCATAGGCATAGGACCAGCCCTGCCGTTCATCGGCCTTGCGCATCATATTGGCATAACGCGCATCCGGCCCGTGATGGCGCCAGCGCCAGATCATATAAAAGCCAAGACGCAGGCCCCAGGCCGTGGTGATCAGCAGGATCAGCTCCTGACGAATGCCCGAACTGGAAACCTGAAAATTTGTGGTCCAGGCCATCAGCAAAAGCCCAAAGGCCCAGAAGCTGTCCATGGGGGTTGGATCGCGGGTCTGGATACACACCAGCCACAGCGCGATTACGCAGGCCAGTGCGATAACAAAGTTCGTCGCCAGCAGAATTGCAATATCCATTTTCCCCCCCTACCGGCCCAATCAACCGCCGGACCAACCTTGGCTCAGGCTAGCCACGTCAGTTAGTTTATGCAAGTTTACTGAATGATGCAGACCGGAGACCGGATACATGACGCAAAAATTACCAGATCCGAATTTTGCCAGTCAGGTTGTGATTGTCACTGGCGCAGGTAAGGGACTTGGGCGGTCCTATGCCCTGCATCTGGCAGCCCATGGGGCACATGTCATCGTCAATAACCGCTGGACCAATCGATCTGAACCTTCAAGTGCACAAAGTGTCGTTAATGAAATCAGGGCGGCGGGCGGTTCGGCCATCGCCTGCTTTGATCCTGCGGAAGATCCTGCATCAGGACCTGCCATGGTTGATCTGGCGATAAGAACTTTTGGCCGACTGGACGGGCTGATCGCCAATGCCGGCGTGCCCGAGGCGCGCAGTTTCAAAAAGCATACGGTTGAAAGCTTCCGGGCGATATTTGACATCAATTTTATGGGCACACTGCATATCGTTCATGCAGCCTGGCCTGTAATGATGGATCAGAAATACGGACGGATTGTTGTATCAACTTCCGGTGCCGGTCTGCATGCCAATGCAGGCATGGCCGCCTATTCATCTTCAAAGGCTGCCTTGATCGGCCTGATCAAGGCGCTGGCACTTGAAGGGGCAAAAAACAATGTCATGGCGAACGCGATCGCACCTTATGCGGCAACACCCATGACAAGAGAATATATGACAGATCCCACCATGACCGATCTGTTATCGCCGGATAAGGTTGCACCGGTTGCCGGGTGGCTGGTCAGCCGCCAATGCACCTTTTCAGGACAGGTCGTCATAGCCGCTGGTGGTCTGGTGCGGGCGGCCTTTGCCGAGGAAAGCGCAGCCCAGCGGCTGGCAATGGGAACCGCACAGGCGATAAAGGCGGCGGTATCAGACGATGCCCGTTACCGGTTCGTGGATGCCAATGCCGCGTTTGCTGATCTGGTAAGCCATTGTCCCACGCCAGAAGGTCGCAGTCCCGCGAAATAGGCTTGCTTAACCGAACTTAGAACCGTAGGCTTTTTATAACCACGCCCGCAGCCCAATGCGCCAGCGCACAAGGAATTAACACATGCGCATCATTAAAAAGACCGCCATCCCACATACCCTTGGCCCGTCAAACCATCCGTATCGGTCGGGTGCCTGGACCCCTTTGTTTGAAGAGGTTGATGCTGAAGATCTGGATGTGATCGAAGGCAAGGTGCCAGCCGATCTGGACGGCGTCTATTTGCGCAACACACAAAATCAGGTCCATGAACCAAAAGGCAGACTGCACCCGTTTGATGGGGACGGCATGATCCACCAGATCAGCTTTGCCCGCGGTAAAACTTCCTATTGCAATCGCTTTGTTCGCACGCGCGGCTTTCAGACCGAGCAGGAAGCGGGCCGCGCATTGTGGAGCGGGATGATGGAAAGCCCAAAGCTGGCCGAACGGCCGGGCGAATGTACAAGACCGGGCCTGAAAGATTCATCATCTACCGATGTGGTGGTCCATGCTGGCCGGGTCCTGTCCAGCTATTACCAGTGTGGTGAAGGCTACAGGCTGAATCCCGAGACGCTGGATAATG
>CAISDR010000272.1 GCA_903884125.1 uncultured bacterium | reverse complement strand
TTGCCCAGCAAATCTGAGATGGATGCATTGCTCACTGATATTAATCAGGCCGGCTTGGGGCGCGGCCTGCAGTTTGAACTATTCAAGCCCGCGGCAACCGAGAATTTATCGGACTTCTATGCGGAGTTGCCGATCAACATCCGCGTTACCGGCAATTACCACGACATGGGAGCCTTTGCGAGCGACATATCGAAACTTTCGCGCATCGTATTGCTAAATGACATCGGAATCACGCAATCGAAGGAAGGCGCGCTCGCGATGGATGTGGTGGCGAAAACCTACCGCTATCTCGATGAAGAAGAAATCGCCAAGCAGAAAAAGGCCGCGCGCGACAAGGCGGCGAAGAAATGAGCCGTCACTTTCTCCTTTTATCGATGGTTTGCATTTGGCTCACCGCGTGCAGCGGCGAACAATACTCAGATCTTCGAAAATTTGTGAAGGATGCAGACAATTTGCCGCACGGACGCATTCCTCCGCTGCCCGAGGTCAAGCCATACGAGCCGTTTGCCTATGATGCATATGATCTGCAGGACCCATTCAAGCCACGCAACATTCAGGCACCGAAAAGGGGCGCCGGTAACGGATTACAACCCGATTTCGCGCGCCGCAAGGAACCGCTCGAGGCCTACCCGCTTGAAAACCTGCGCATGGTCGGCACGCTACAGCAGCAGAAAGACACTTACGCGCTTGTGAAGGGGCCGGATAACAATCTCTTTCGCGTCAAGCGTGGCAATTACCTGGGGCAGAACTTTGGCGTGATTACCCAAATCACGGAGTCCGCCATCAAGCTCAAGGAAATAGTCCAGGACAGCGGCGGCGACTGGGCGGAGCGCCTCAGCACCCTCACCTTAATAGACGATGCATCGAAATAGTGCCGCAAAACCGGCGCGCTGTCTGAAAGCGCTGGTTCGCTAGTGGATCAGGAGAGCAAAATGAATTCTATACGTAAAATATTGCTAATTGCGCACCTACTCTGCTGGGCACTTACCGGCAGTATTGCGGGAGTGACAGCGGCGTGGGCACAGACCGCGACCTCCGATGCCGGGAACACCCTCACTGCCATTAATGTTGCGGCGCAGGGTGGAGCTATCGTCGTTCGGGTCACGCTCAAGCAAGCGCTGGCGAATCCTCCGGCCGGCTTTGCGATCAACAATCCGCCGCGCATTGCGTTCGACTTTCCTGGAACGGCAAATGCCCTCGGCAAGAACATTCAGGAAGTGGGCGACGTGAACCTGCGAAACATGAACATCGTCCAGGCCGCTGGCCGCACACGTCTCGTCATGAATCTGGCTAAGCCGCTCACGTTTGAAACCAAAGTCGATGGCAATAACGTATACATCACGCTGCTGGCTCCGTCCCTCAACGCAACCGCGGCAGGCGTGACCTCGCATTTTGCCGAAGCGAACGTCGGAGACAAACGCCACCAACTGCGCGACGTGAGCTTTCGTCGCGGGCCCAATGGCGAAGGCCGCATCATCGTGGACCTATCGGACAATTCAGTCGGCATAGACTTGCACCAGCAGGGCCGCAATCTGGTGGTCGATTTCCAGAACACTGTGCTACCCAAGAATCTCCAGCGTAGACTCGACGTTGTGGATTTCGCGACACCCGTGCAATCTATAGACGCATTCGGGCAAGGCAACAACACGCGCATTTCGATCGAGCCCAAGGGCATGTGGGAGCAATCCGCTTATCAGACGGATAACCGTTTCATCATCGAGGTGAAACCGGTGACCGAAGACCCGACGAAGCTTATTCAGGGCACGCGGCTCGGATATACCGGGGAAAAGCTATCGCTGAATTTCCAAAATGTGGAAGTGCGCGCAGTACTGCAGGTTATCGCGGATTTTACCGGGTTCAACTTCATTACGAGCGACACGGTCAGCGGCAATTTGACCCTGCGGCTTAAGGATGTTCCGTGGGACCAGGCGCTCGATATCATCCTGCAGGCCAAAGGCCTGGACATGCGCAAAAACGGCAACGTCGTGTGGATCGCGCCGCGTGACGAGCTTGCAACCAAGGAGAAGCTCGCACTGGAATCAAAATCTCAGATTGAGGAGCTCGAGCCACTGCGCACCGAGTCATTCCAGCTGAATTACCAGAAAGCTGAAGCATTCCAGAAGATCCTTGCAGACAAGGAGCAGCGCATCCTGTCCAAGCGCGGGAGCGCCGTAATCGACGCGCGCACCAACGCATTGTTTGTGCAAGATACGCCGTCTCGACTGGAGCAGGTGCGTGTGCTGGTGCGCCAGATCGACATCCCGGTGCGCCAAGTGATGATTGAAGCGCGGATTGTCGAGGCATCTGATACGTTTACCCGCAATCTGGGCGCACGCCTGGGTGTAGTCGACCGCAGGATAGGAGATTCGATCGGTGGTTCGCAGCGCGCAACCATCGGCGGCACGCTCGACTCCACGGGCTATTTGACAACACAGGTTGCAACGCCCATTCCCACGCTCAATCAGAGCCTGGGGGTCAACCTCCCGTCACAAAACATCGCAGGAGCCGCACCCGGCGTATTTTCTCTCATCCTTTTCAACAACAACCTCACGCGCTTTCTGAACCTCGAAGTCTCCGCCTTGCAGGCCGACGGCAAAGGCAAGATCATCTCGAGTCCGCGCGTCATCACTGCCGACCAGATCGAGGCAACGATCGAACAAGGCACCGAGATTCCATACCAACAGGCAACCTCGAGCGGAGCGACTGCAGTGTCATTCAAGAAGGCCACCTTGTCGCTCAAGGTAAAACCGCAAATTACGCCCGACGACAATATCATCATGGATCTCAACGTCCACAAGGACAGCGTCGGCACCGTCACGACTGCTGGGCCCGCCATTGACACCAAGAACATCGTCACTTCTGTGCTAGTGCAAAATGGCGGCACGGTCGTAATCGGCGGCATTTACACCCAAACCCAAAGCGATACGACGAACAAGGTGCCGGTATTCGGAGACTTGCCTTATGTCGGTTTTTTGTTCCGCAACAATTCAAAAATCGACAACAAGAACGAATTGCTGATCTTTATTAGCCCGCGCGTGATCAAGAACACCCTCACTCTGCGTTAAGCAAGGCGGCTGCTCCGTTTGAGCGGCAGGGGTATCCCCATCGTGCGGTAGGGACAAGCGGCAATATGCCGACGGACGTGAGCGGCGCCCGCCCGATTCAGGCTACAATCTAGCATGCTCTCCGAGTCCGATCGCCCC
>CAISDR010000271.1 GCA_903884125.1 uncultured bacterium | reverse complement strand
GGCCAGTGTTTTCAGGCGGCAAATCAGTGGGCGCAGGCATCAGCAGAATATGCTGCCGCAGCCCGTCTGAAACCCGGCGACAAAACCATCATGCTGACCTTGGGGATTGCCCGGCAAAAAGACCGCAAATACCCCGACGCCATCGCTGCCCTGCAGGAGGCAACATTTATCGACCGCGAATATGATCTTGCTCATAATTCGCTGGGTGTTACCTATAAAATGTCGGGCAACCTGGCGGCTGCATTGGCGGCCTTTGATGCGGGGCTAAATAACGCTGCGGCGAATATTGCCAAGGGGTTGCAAAATCAGGCTGACGGGTTGCGCTATCCCTTCCGGCTGACCCGTCATGGATTCTGGTTGGAACACATGAACTATGGCGCTGAACAGGTATGCCTGCGCGATGGCATCCATCTGGCCCCGATTATGCCAAATGACGAGCAGATGAATGCCGACAGTCGCGCCAGCACATTTCGGGGCATTTTCTGGGAAGATTTTTCCAATCCAAATGGTCTTGTTCGTCGGGAATTTCGGCCGAACTTCCGTAACGCCATGTTTGAAATGCTACACAGTCGGCCGACCTATGTACCGTTATTGCGCAACCGTGCGGCAGTGCTGCACGAAATGGGGGAGCGCGATTCTGCCCGCGACTATGAAGACGAAGCCAACGATTTCAGTTAAACAGCGGTCCGCAAAAGGTCGGATACGACATGTTCAAGATCCGATAGCGATGCACAGGTAACAGTGCGGTCGCAATGGGGTCTGAACCGACGCATAACGCTGTCGCCTGAATCCCACAGGCTGCGCTGTTCCGGATTTAGCCAGATGATACGCCGCGCCTTGTCATGAAAACGCTTGAGAATTTCAGATTTGGGGTCGCCGTGGTTGGAACGTGCATCCCCCAGGATCAGGAGGGTAGTGCGATGATCAACTTTGCCTAATACCAGTTCCTCAAGGTCTTCCAGCGCGCGGCCATAATCCGTCGATCCGCCAGCGCAGCGATCCATCACTTTGGGCAGCGCCGCTTCGATCTTCAATTGCTCGAAAAGATCAGTCACCTCGAAAAGCTGGCCGGAAAACGCAAAGGACCTCACATCGGGCAGAACATCCTGAAGGCTGTATAAAAACATCAGCAGGAATTGCGATACACGCGCCACCGATCCAGATACATCGCAAACAGCAACAACTTTAGGCCGGTCAACTTTCGTACGCCGCCATATGGTGTGAAACGGGATACCGTCGAATTCAATATTTGCCCGAATGGTCCGGCGTACGTCCAGATGGCCGCGCCGGGCGATACGCTTGCGCCGGGAATGCAGCGATACCAGCCTTTTTGCCATGCGCTGAACAAGCCCGTGCATCAGCCGCATGTCACGATGATCCACTTCGCGAAGACGGGTATTGCTCAGCATTTCTTCGCGCAGCTTTCGGCCCGTATTGGCGGTAAAAAGCGACATCTGCTTTTCAATATAATCTCGCACGTCCTGACGCAGTTCGTCGCGACGTCCGGCGAGGGTTTCGGCCATTTGCTGGTCACCGGGCGTTGATGATGCACGGGCGCGGTCAATGGTGCGTTCTACGCCCTCTATGCCCATGGCCTCCAGCATCCGCATGCTATAAAGCCCACGTTGGGTAAAAAATACGATGTCATTCAACCGCACCGCGCGGGCAGCCTCTGCCATGGCCATGG
>CAISDR010000270.1 GCA_903884125.1 uncultured bacterium | reverse complement strand
TCATGCCCCAGATGGTTTATTACGTCGCCGCCTGCGCTGCGCTGTCGGCACCAAAAGTTCATTTCGCTGTGCCCACCGGAAACTTTGGTGACATTTACGCGGGCTTTGGTGCAAAGCGGATGGGAGCATCGGTTGGTGAGCTGATTATCGCGACCAATGTGAATGATATTCTGGCACGCACGATTAAATCCGGCCGCTATCAGGTCGGTCAGGTGGTGCCCACCACCAGCCCCAGCATGGATATTCAGGTCGCCAGCAATTTCGAACGCCTGCTGTTTGATATTCTGGATCGCGACGGCGCGGAAGTGCGTCGCCGCATGGAACAGTTGAACCAGTCGGGCGGCTTTGATCTGGGGCCTGCGGCTTTGGCAAAGGCACGGTCAGAATTTTCCGCTGAACGGGTCGATCAGGCTGCTGTGCGCGATGAGATGCGCCGTGTGCTGCATGAATGTGCGATGGTTATTGATCCCCATACCGCTGTTGGTATTCAAGCTGCGCGTCGGCGTCAGGCACAAGGCCTGAAAGGGCCAATTGTCTGTCTGGCAACGGCACATCCGGCGAAATTTCCTGATGCCGTGAAAGAAGTTACGGGCACCATCCCCGCACTGCCCGCGCGCATGGCTGATCTTTATGATCGGCCTGAGCGCATTTCGCGTCTGGAAAATTCCCCACCGGCTGTTGCCCGCTTCATTCGTGACCGCGCACAAATCGTGAAAGCATCTGCATGACCGAACTGATTGAAATGCGCACGTTGTCCAACGGATTGCGCGTGGTGGCTGATCCGATGCCTGTCATTCAAACCGCGACCATCGGCGTCTGGGTGAATGTAGGTGCCCGTCATGAACCTCATGACCTGCACGGCATTTCGCATCTTTTGGAACATATGGCGTTCAAGGGCACCAATAGTCGTTCTGCCCGCGATATCGCTGAATCCATCGAGGCGGTGGGCGGCTATCTCAATGCATTCACCAGCCGCGAACAGACAGCCTATTATGCGCGTGTGCTGAAGGCGGATATCCCGCTGGCGGTTGACCTTCTGGCCGATATTCTGGGCCAGTCCACGTTCGATGCCCAGGAGCTGGCGCGCGAGCAGGAAGTGATCGTTCAGGAAATCGGCGAAGCACTGGATGCACCGGATGATCTGGTTTTTGATCATCTGCAGGAAGCTGCCTATGCGGGCCAGATTCTGGGCCGGACAATTCTTGGCACACCCGATTCCGTGCGTGCCATCGGTTCGGATACGCTGCGCGCCTATCTGACCAACCATTATGGTGCCGGTGAGATGGTGCTTGTAGGATCGGGGGCCATTGAACCGCAGGCATTCTTTGATCTGGCTGAAAAGCATTTTGGCCGCTGGCATTCCGGCGTTGCCAATGGCCACGCACCGGCCGAATTCAAAGCCGGGGAAAAGCGCGAGATACGTAAACTGGAACAGGCGCATCTGGCGCTGGCCTTTGATGGTGTCTCTTACGATCATCCGGATTCTTATACGTCACAGGTGTACGCGACCGTATTGGGTGGTGGCATGTCATCACGCCTGTTTCAGGAAGCGCGCGAAAAACGCGGCCTGTGTTATTCAATATTCTCCTATGCCGGGTCCATGATTGATGGTGGATCATTGGGCGTTTATGCTGGCACCAGCCCGAAAGATGCCAATGCACTGATTTCGGTTGTGGCTGAACAAATGCATGCCCTGGGGCAGAATGCGACCGAGGCGGAAGCCGCCCGTGCCCGTGCACAGTTAAAGGCGGGCCTGTTAATGGGACTGGAAAGCCCTTCGCAGCGGGCTGAACAGATCGCCCGCCAGATCCTGATCTTTGGCCGCGCGATTCCCATCCCGGAAATGATTGCCAAGGTTGATGCAGTTGATGCCGACCGGGTCAGGCACTTTGCCCGTCAGGTCACGCAAAAATCAAAACCCGCATTTGCAGCCCTTGGGCCTGTGGCAAAACTTGACCGTTTCAATACGATTGTCGAACGGTTTGCCCAGTCCTAGCGGAATGACAAAGATCGTTTTACCGGTGATCGAGACACAGCGGATGTATCTGCGTGCACCTGCGCGCGGAGACTTTCAGGCATGGGCGCGGGTGCGCGATTGCAGTCGTGCGTTTCTCGAACCATGGGAGCCAGTCTGGGCAGAAGATGATCTGACCCGCCGCGCCTATATCGCACGAATTGATCGGTTTCAGTTGCTGGTGCGTGAAGGGTTGGGGCTCGCGCTGTTTTTAGTCGAGCGGTCCAATGAACAATTGCTGGGGGGTATTACCCTGACCAATATCCGGCGGGGCGCGACCCAGAGCGGGACACTGGGTTATTGGATGGGTGTTGATTTCGCGGGCAGGGGTTTTATGGCCGAAGCAGCGGGCGCGACCATTGATTTTGCATTCGACCTGCTGAAACTGCACCGGATCGAGGCGGCCTCGATGCCGGAGAATGACCGTTCAGTCCGGTTGCTGAAACGACTTGGATTTGTACCCGAAGGGCTGGCGCGCAATTATATACAGGTCAATGGCCGCTGGCGTGATCATCTGCTGTTTTCGCTGCTGGAAAATGACCCACGTCAGACACCCTCAGGCCGTGCCCGCCTGACTTGAAAGTGACAGGGCGCTGATGCCCAAGGATTTCAGGGCAAGTGTCCATTTGTCATTGATAGGGGATTCGAAAACCAGCTTTTCATCCGCATCACAATTAAGCCACGCATTCGCCCGCATTTCCTGTTCAAGCTGTCCGGGTGCCCAGCCCGCATAGCCAAGGGCAAGCATCGCCCGCTTTGGACCCGCACCCTGTGCCATGGCCTTTATGATGTCGATACTTGCGGTCAGGCGGATGGTGCGGGTGACCTTCATGGTATGATCCGACACATCATAATCGCGCGAATGAATGACAAAGCCCCGGCCCATTTCCACCGGTCCGCCAAAATGTACAGGTGGGTCGTTTGTCTGAAACTCCGGCGTAATTTCCAGCTGTTCCAGAAGGTCGGTGAAATGCATTTCACCCACATGGCGGTTGATCACAATTCCCATGGCGCCATCCGGGCCATGGGAACACATCAGGATGACCGTTTTATCAAAGCGCGGATCGCCGATGGTCGGCATTGCGATGAGCAGTTGCCCCTCAAGACTGTCCGCGGATCTGGGTCGTTTAATCTGTGCCATGGGCCAAAGCCTACGCCAACCAGGTGGCCGATGAAAACCCCTGTTTTTAATGAGGAAATTCAGATGTTTGTCTGCCCATTGATTTGGCCGCCGCTCCCGCCTAGGCTGCGCCGCACTTTGCCCAGAAATTTAACGAGGTTTCCATGACGATCCAAGTTGGTGACACCATTCCCGCCGCAACATTGATGCATATGACCGAAGCCGGTCCGCGTCCCATCACCACAGACGAACTTTTCACAGGCAAGAAGGTCGTGTTGTTTGCGCTGCCCGGTGCCTTCACGCCCACCTGCTCGAACAAGCATGTGCCGGGTTTTGTCCAGCATGCCGACACAATCAAGGCCAAAGGTGTTGATACCATTGCCTGCCTGTCGGTCAATGACGCTTTTGTCATGGGCGCCTGGGGCAAGGATCAGAAAGTTGGCGACAAGGTTCTGATGCTGGCCGACGGCAATGCCGAACTGACCAAAAAGCTTGGCCTTGAAATGGACGGATCGGGCTTTGGCATGGGCACCCGCGCCAAGCGTTTTTCGATGCTGGTCGAAAATGGCGTGGTCAAGACCCTGAACATTGAAACCAATCCGGGCGTTGCTGAAGAATCGGGCGCCGAGAAGATGCTGACCCAAGTTTAGCAGCAGCGAACATGATCGAACCATGCATCCGGCAGAAGCGCGCTGACGGATGCATGGCTGATCTGTCAATGCGCCAGCGTAAAAGCTTCCAAGGGTTCCTGCCGTCCGCGCAAGTACAATTCGCCCATCGATATGAACCCGTCAAGGCCCGAGGCTGAAATGGTGGATTTTCCGATCAGGATTTCTACATCATGGTCGCGGGTTGCCGATTCAAGCCGAGCAGCCACATTCACAGCATCGCCCATAGCCGTGTAATTGAACCGGTGGGCTGATCCCATATTGCCGACAAAACAGATCCCAGTATTGATCCCGATGCCAACCTGCATTGGTGGATCGTTCATGGATGCCATGGCTGCCAGAATGTCCTTTGCCGCCAGAATCGCGCGCCGTGCATGATCCGGCTGATCCAGCGGTGCATTCCAGAAGGCGATCAGACTGTCGCCGACCATTTTATCAATGGTGCCATTTTGTGCCATTACCGCATCGGTCATCTGAGTAAAAGCGCGGTTCAATATGCGGGTCAGTTCTTCGGGGTTATGGCCATGATGTTCGGCCATTGCGGTAAAGCCGCGAATATCTGCAAACAGAATTGTCACCTCGCGACGCTCACCGCCAAGGCTTAGCGCATCCGGATCTGCGACCAGCCGTTCGATCATCGCCGGTGTCAGATAATGATCAAAAGCATGGCGCAGTTTACGCCGCCTGACCTCTGACTGTTGCCATTGGGCAAGGTTGAGGCCTGCTGCAATGATCAAAATGCATAAGGCAATTGTTGCACCATCGATGAGCCAGCGATTGGTCACATAGAATACAAAGCCGATTGCCGCCAGACCAAAAGCAAAAGCAAAGGTCCAAATTGTCATGGCAATCGTGCCGACGCGCCCGGCGATATAGATCAATGTGGCGCCGAAGGCCAGCAGACCCAGCAATTCGATTGCCGGTGCAAAGGCAGGGCGACTTGCGACCTGTCGCGCCAGAATTGCCGTGATCGCCTGGGCGTGCACCTCGACACCGGGAATACGCGCACCGGTTATGATGGTTTTGAGGTCGCGCAAACCTTCGGCGGAACTGCCGATCAGGGCAATCTTTCCATCGAGAACTTGGGATGAAATTTTTCTGTCAAGAATATCGGCCGCAGAAATATAGGTCGGATGATCGCGGGCGGGGCTGAGCCACATGCGCCCCTGAGCATCCGTCGGAACGATCAGGTCGCCAATTTCAATCTGGCTGATGCCATCAGCCTGAGTGACGATTCGTATTGATTGCTGGTCCCGAAACAATCTGATCGTCTCGATGCACAAGGCCACGCCGGAATGTGTGCCGGTGGTAAAGACAAGCGGCAGCCTGCGGGTGATGCCATCGGATTCCTGGGCAATGGAGATGAACCCAAGGCCACGTGCGGCATGATCAAGGTCCGGGATATTACCAACATATCCGGGCCAGGATTGAACGAACCGGTGCCAGTCAGCACCCTGGCCAATCAGTTGGGCGCGCTGGGCAGACACAGCCTGATCCGGTGTGGCGATAGTTGCCGTCGCCTGTGCGAGCACGACGGGCAGTGTGGTCATGGCCTGTGCCAATGCGGAATCCTGATCGGAACCCAGTCGATCTGCTTCGGGAAACAGAATATCGAATGCCACGACCTTGACGCCGCTTTGGCCGAGCCGGGTCACAAGCGCGCCAAGTTGCTTTCGTGGCCATGGCCATTGGCCAAACCGACGTTGGCTTGCATCGTCAAGATCGATGATGACAACCGGTGCTGAGGATGCGGGATCGGCACTACCCAGATAAAGAAACGCAGATTGATAAACATCCAGAACATAGGTGCGCAGGGTTCGGGCAGGCGCCGGGTCGATCAAAAACAGACCAACCAGCATGGTCAGTATCAGACCGCCTGTTGCGCGCAGGCTCATCTATTTTCCGTTTGCCCGCGGGCCTGAAAGATAGGGCGCCATTCCCTGACGGGCTAAAGCGTCCGCGCGCTCGTTTTCTGCGTGCCCATCATGGCCACGCACCCAGTGAAATGTTACATCATGGGCATCACGCGCCAGATCCAGCCGCTGCCACAGGTCAACGTTTTTTACCGCCTTGCCATCAGCCGTTCGCCAGTTGCGCTTTTTCCAGTTGGTGATCCAGGTCTTTATGCCATCGGATACATAGCGGCTGTCAGTGTATAACGCCACTTTCGATGGCCGCTTCAGGCTTTCCAGTCCCTGAATGGCAGCCAGCAACTCCATCCGGTTGTTGGTCGTCGCAGCTTCGCCGCCGGTCAGCTCTTTTTCCGCATCACGAAAGATCAGCAATACGCCCCAGCCACCGGGGCCCGGATTGCCGGAACATGCTCCATCGGTATAAATCCGCACCAGATCGTTCATAAAGCGTGTTCCATAAAATTGCGTCCGGCGCCTGATCCGAAAAAGCGCATCTTGGTCAGGTATTCAATCGGGTCTTTCGGCTTGACCAGCGCGCCGGGCACCTGATTCAGCCAGTCATATAATCGGGTCAGCATGAATCGCATCGCCGCGCCCTGCGCCAGAATGGGCAGCGCTGTCCGCTCCTGTCCGTTCAATGTCCGGACCTTGGCATAGCCGTCAATCATGGCCCGCAGACGATTGCCATCAAACTGGTGCTGGCTGTCGAAACACCATGCGTTG
Organism: uncultured bacterium; assembly: GCA_903884125.1. Lineage (GTDB taxonomy): Bacteria > Pseudomonadota > Alphaproteobacteria > CAISDR01 > CAISDR01 > CAISDR01. The sequence goes on along the minus strand of CAISDR010000270.1, from coordinate 3,699 downwards.
ATCAGAACGGCCAGATCGTAACTCAGAAAATCAGAGCAGGAAAAATAAAAATCAATCAAGCCCGAGACCCGTCCATTGAGGAAAAATACATTATCCGGAAACAGGTCGGCATGAATGACCCCATGGGGCAGATCGCGCGGCCAATTTTCCAGAAGGTGCTCAAGCGTGCGCCGGATTTCCGCCGCAAGGCCCGGCTGAACCGTATCCGCACGCGCCCCAATGGCGTTTGCCAGTTGATCCCATCCGCCGAGCGACAGGCTGTTTGGCCGTGTCATCGGAAAATCGGCTCCCGCCGCATGAAAGCCGCCAAGGGCTTCACCGACGCAATGGCAATGTTCAGGGGAAGGGTCGGAGATCGACACACCGTCCAGAAAGGTGATCACGGCGGCCGGTCGGTCGTTAAGCCGTCTTAATGCGGCTCCATCCCGTCCTTCGACCGGCAATGGGCAGTTGACCCCCTTTGCCGCCAGATGGCGCATCAGGCCCAGAAAAAACGGCAGGTCGGCTTCATTCACCCGCCGTTCATAAAGGGTCAGGATATACTGATTTCTGGTGGTCCGAAGCAGGAAGTTCGAATTCTCAACCCCTTCGGCTATGCCCTTGAAGCTGGTGACCTGACCGACATCATATTCGGCGATAAAGTCGGCCAGCGCCTGATCGGACACGTTGGTATAAACAGCCATTTGGACTAGCGGCCCAAAGGCGCGAATGCTGCCAGCGGCAGTTTTTGACGGGGCGGCCCGGGTATCTGGACTAAAGGCATGGTGATCCGACCGATAAATGTTTGATGGGCAGGCAATTTCCTGGCTCCGCCTCTTGGCTTGTGAGTGGCGGATGCCTTGGGATAGGATCACCGGCGCAAGATTGAGATTCCCGGATCGATTTCGCCGCCCGACCCCCCGCCTGTCAAGGCACCGTAAGTTAAATTCAGGAACTGAAATGGCCGACAAACCCAGCGAACAACCCCATATCGCCCAGAAGCTGCCGATTCCCGTGGACGTAGAAGCAGGCAAATCCTATTGGTGGTGCACCTGTGGCCAGTCCAAGGCGCAGCCCTTTTGTGACGGTAGCCATGCTGGCAGCAGCTTCAGCCCGATGGAATATGTGGCACCTGCCAGCCGTAAGGTTTTTTTCTGTGCCTGCAAGCACACCGAAAAAGCGCCCCTTTGCGACGGCGCCCATAATAAGCTTTAAGTCCCTTTTTAAATGTTGAGATTGAACTGATGACACGCCTTAAAGGCCTTTCGCTTGTCCTTGGCCTCTGTGCCAGCTTTGGCCTTGCCGGGTGCGAGTCCAACCTGCCCATCACCTGTCCCGATGTGGCCGTTATCAAGGACGCCTCGCAGATCACCCAGTTCCGCCCAGGACCGGGACGCGATGCTGTTGATGTGGTTTACAGGGCCGAGATGACGGCGGCCAATCTGGAATGTTCATTCAGCGAAGATGCCATCGACACCAAGGTCACGGTGGCACTGACCGTCACGCGTGGTCCTGCGTTTTCGGGCGACAGCGTATCGCTGCCCTATTTTGCAGCCGTTGTGTCAGCGGATGAACGCAAGCTGGTGACCAAGCGGGCGTTCGAGTTGCAGGTTCCATTAAGGGGCCAGCAAAGCCTGAAGCTGGTCCAGGAAATCCCTCAGGATGCGACTGTGGTCCCCCGTCCGGCCGGTCTGCTTTTGGGAAAATCCTCAATCGGCAGTGGCCCGGTCTCCGATATCAACGGCACCCAGCAGTTCAATCTCAGCGGCATGCAGCTGAATGCAGCCCAGCGCGGTGGCGGTGGCGGTGGTGGGAGCAAGGAAGAACGGCCTGCGCGCAAGCCGGGCACCATTCTGCCCGGTACCCAGGGGGCGGTGCCCTATCAGGTGCTGATCGGCTTCCAGCTTGATAAGGACCAGTTGTCCTATAATCGCGATCACATTCCGCGCTAGCCATCCGGGGACCCGATGATAGCTGGCGGTGCAATGGCTGCTCAACAGGTTGCCGCCGCCCGCCAGTCGCTGATCCTGGCAGACGGGCTGCGACGGCTGGGCCGTTTTGAAGACAGTGCCGGTCTGACGCGGGCTGCGGCAGTGGCATCTGCCACAGCACTGGTGGACGATCCCGTTCTGGCTGATGCCGGGCAGTTATTGTCCATGGCGCTGTACCATCTGGGATTATTGCCGGCTGCGGGCCGCGCCGCCCGTCGCCCAGACCCGAGGCCCCGGCCACCTGGCCAGTCGGTCGTGATTGCCATCCTTGACCGGCCCGCCCATGGGGATTACGGCATAGACTTTCTGCTCGACGATCTGGCGGGTTTTAGTGGCGAGGTCATTGCCGTCTTTAACAACCCGGATATCGGTCGGGCCATGGCCGGGCACCCCCGCATTGATAAATCAGCGATCCTGTCTGCCAATGCGGGCGTTGCACGCGCGTGGAATATCGGACTCAATCTGGCACAGGGCGAAATTGCCTTTGTCCTGAACGCCGATCTTAGAGTTGATTGCCACACGCTGAACCAATTGGCGCAGGCTTTGCGCCAATATCCCAATGCGGGCATTGCCGGTATTGGCGGTGAACGGGTCGATCATCAGACACTTATGCCTACGCAGGCCTTTGTGCCAGGTGGATTTTCGTCCGTGGCCGACGTCGACAAGGTGACGGGTTACCTGTTTGCGCTTCACCTTGGCCGCTGCTGGGATGCTGGCATCCATATTGACCCGCGCCTGTCGCCCTATTTTTTCGAAGAGCTGGATATGGCTGCCAAATGTCAGGCCGCAGGCCTGTGCGCGATTGCCGTGCCGCTGGACCCGGTGGGCTGGTCGCATGAAGGCGGCATTTCGCTGCGCGATCAACCGATTAAAATGTTTGGTCAGCCCGTGGATCGTACGCGCGTTCTGTCGGAAAATGCCGCGCGGGTCTTCCGTCGGTTTCATTCAGTGCGGCGCTGATCAATTGACTCTTTGAACAACGGGCATAGTATCGGGGTTGACGGTCTGGGATTCGTTTTGCGATTCCCCGACCCGCTTTCTGACCCCCGCGGGAGAGTCTGGTTCTGCCAACATGCAGCAGCCAGCGCCGAAGGAGCAACCGCCCCGGAATCTCTCAGGCATCAGGGACCGCGGGGGACAAAAGACACTCTGGAAAGCGATATGTGTTCAGGCACATATCCACCGAAGGGGTAAGCAGGTCGGTTGCGATTTGATCGCATATGATCAGCGAAAGCTCTCAGGTTCCTAAGACAGAGGGGGCAGGCAAGGCGATTTCGCCTTGTGGCCTGCTGCTCGTCAAAGGAAATCCAATGAGTGATACCAGCGATATTGGCGCTGCCGAAAAAACACCGCTTTACGATTCTCATGTCGCTATGGGCGCCCGCATGGTGCCTTTTGCGGGCTATGCCATGCCTGTGCAATATGCCGAGGGTGTATTGCGCGAACATCAGCACACGCGCATGGCTGCTGGCCTGTTTGATGTCAGTCACATGGGTCAGGCCTTCATTGATGAAGACGGCCCGCATGGTGCAGCACTTGAACGACTGGTGCCCGGTGATATCCGTGATCTTGCCCCCGGACACAGTCGTTATTCTGTACTGCTGAACGATCAGGGCGGCATTATTGATGATCTTATGATCTCGCGCCTTGCCGAAGTGCCGGGGCGATTGTTTGTGGTGGTGAATGCCGGACGCAAGGCAGATCGGAAGAGCGTCGTGTAGGGAAAGAG
>CAISDR010000269.1 GCA_903884125.1 uncultured bacterium | reverse complement strand
GTGCAGGTGATATCCAGCCGTTTCCCCAGCAGGCAATTTTATCAACGCAGGCTGACGTTCTGGGCGGGATCGGCGGCAAGCTTGATCCGCTGGATCCCAATCGCGACTGTCTGGCCATGGGGCAGGGCGCAGGCGCCATCCATGAAATATTGTCCTGTGCTGAAATCATCGACCGCGTGATGGCCGAAGCCAGCGCACGCATTGGTGCCATGGCAAAACTGGTGGCATGACAACCCCGGTCATCTCACGGGCATTGGTGACGGGTGCCGGGCGCAGGGTGGGTTGCGCGCTGGCCACCGCGCTGGCGGCACCCGACCGCCATGTGATTGTGCATTACAACGCATCATCTGAAGGTGCCGAACAGACAGCGGCTGAGATCCGGCGCCTTGGCGGTCTGGCCGATTGTGTGGCTTGTGACCTGGGTGACAGCGCAGCGGTTGAAGGGTTGATCCCAAAACTGTCGGCGCAATTTGGGCCGATAGATGTTCTGGTCAATTCAGCCGCCACCTTTCACAATGACGCGATTGACCGACTGGACCGGACCGTTTTCGATCATCAGCTTGACGTCAACCTCAAGGCACCCACATTCCTGTCAGCAGCTTTTGCAAGACAGGCTCCGGATGGATCGGTCATCATCAATGTTCTGGACAATAAGGTGGCGGCACTGGACCCTGGATTTTTATCCTACGGCCTGTCGAAAGTGGCGATGGAAGGTCTGACCAAAATGCTGGCACTGGCCCTTGCGCCGAAAATCCGGGTCAATGGTCTGGCACCAGGTCTGACCCTGATCAGCGGCAAACAGACCCCGGACAGTTTTGCTGCGGCAAAGGCGCGCGCACCGCTTGGCCGGTCCAGCGACCTTGCCGATCTGGCAGAGGGGCTATTGTTTCTGATTGGTGCAAAAGCCACCACCGGTCAGATTCTGGTCATTGACGGGGGGCGGTATCTGGATGGTCCATTGGCCACATCCGCCTATCATCCGGCCGGGTCATGAGCTTTCTGACCATTGCCGGGATCACCAAAACCTTTGCCGATGGAACACAGGCATTGGGGCCGCTGGATCTCAACATTGATCAGGGCAGTTTCACCGCCATCCTTGGGCCATCGGGTTGCGGGAAAAGCACGCTTTTGCGAATCATTGCAGGCCTTAATCCGGCCAGCCAGGGCGGCATCGGATTTGGCGATGGCCTGAAGCCTGAAATGGGATTTGTGTTTCAGGAACCAACCCTGATGCCCTGGCGGCGGGTGCATGAAAATGTCGCACTGGGTCTTGAAATGCGCGGGATTGATGACCGCGCGCAGGTTCAGGATGCGATCATGCGGGTGGGCCTTGAGAAGTTCGCCAATGCCTTTCCGCGGCAATTGTCCGGCGGCATGCGTATGCGGGTATCCATTGCCCGTGCACTGGCCAGCAGGCCTGCACTCCTGTTGATGGACGAACCGTTCGCAGCGCTTGATGAAATCACCCGCGGCGATCTGAATGATGATCTGCTGACTGTCTGGCAATCGGCGGGATTCACCTCGCTGTTTGTAACCCACAGCGTTTTTGAAAGCGTGTTTCTGGCCCAGCGGATCGTGGTTTTGTCCGAACGACCGGGGCGGATTGTGGATGACATCCGGGTCGATGCCCCCTATCCACGCGGTGAAGACTGGCGGTTATCGGTCGAATATGCCGCGATCGCCCGGCAGGTGTCGGCGGCCCTGCGTGCCGGTCATCACATGCAAGTAGCCGGAGGCCAGGGGTAATGTTTTATCGACTTGCACCGACAATTCTGGGTCTTGGCCTTTTGGCCTTGTGGGAAGTGCTGGTGCGGGTGCTTGATGTGCCGCCCTTTATCCTGCCCAGCCCCAATGCCATTGGTCAGGCAATGTGGCGGGATGGTGCGGGTCTCTGGCAATCTATGCTGTTCACCTTGCGCATCACGCTTGAGGCGTTTGCGCTGGCATCGATATTGGGTCTGGGATTTGCCATCGGCTTTACCCGTTCTGCGGTTCTGAAAGCAGCATTATATCCCTATGCCATCATCCTGCAGGTGACACCGATTGTCTCTATCGCGCCGCTGATCATCATCTGGGTTGGGATTGATAATATCGAAGCAGCCTTATTGATCCTGGCAACCATTGTTGCCTTTTTCCCCATATTATCAAACGCCGTGCTGGGATTTGCGTCTGTCGATCCAAACCTGCGTGATCTGATGCGTCTTTACGGCGCATCCGGCTTTCAGATTTTCTGGAGTCTGGAATTACCTGCGGCCAGTCCCCAGATTCTGGCCGGGATGAAGATTGCCGGCGGCCTGTCACTGATCGGTGCGGTCGTCGCGGAATTTGTCGCAGGATCAGGCGGGGCCACGGGACTTGCCTGGCGGATCATTGAAGCGGGCAACCGGCTGCAGATCCCGTCCATGTTTGCCGCCCTGGTATTGCTGTCGGTCTTGGGGATTGCCATTTTCATGGCCCTGACCGCGCTGGAATGGCTGGTGCTGCATAATTGGCATGAAAGTGCGATTGCGCGCGAGTGATGCTTTTCATCCGGCAAAGGTCAGCCTATAAACGCTGATATGTTCAATCTCCGCTCATATCTTCTCCCCGCGCTTGCAGCGATATTTGCAGCGGGGCTGATCATGGGTTTTGCAGGCACCGATCCGGTGCGGGCAGGCCCTGCACAGGCCGCCGATGGTGCCAATTATTTCCGTATTGGAACCGGGTCCATCGCCGGCACCTATTTCCCCATGGGCGAGGCTTTGGCGGCGATCCTGTCGCAACCTGTGGGTGCCCCACCGTGTGATCCCGGTGGCCGGTGCGGTGTGCCGGGGCTGATTGCTACGGCACAGGCCACCGAAGGATCGATTGCCAATGTGGAACGGGTCAATTCCGGTGAACTGGAAGCAGCCCTGGCCCAAGCCACGATTGTCGATGCAGCGCTTAAGGGTTTGCGTCCGTTCGACAAGGGACACAAGGCTGCAAACCTGCGGGCGCTGGCCAATCTTTATCCCGAAAGTGTTCATCTGGTGATCGCGCGTGGATCGCGGGTGCGTGATGTGCCGGACCTGAAAACCAGGCGCGTGTCGATTGATCTGGCCCTGTCTGGAACGGCAGCTGATTCCAACCTGATCCTCAAAGCCTATGGCCTCAGGCGACAGGATCTGACGGTGGTAGAAGATTCCCCGGTACGCGCCGCGGACATGCTGGCACAGGGCAAGATTGATGCATTTTTCTTTATCGGTGGGTATCCGGCTCCATTGGTGTCTGATCTGGCCGAACGCGCCAGCATTGATCTGCTGGCAATCAGAGGACCATCAGCCAAAAAGCTGATCAAGGAAAACCCTTTCTACTCCCCAGGCACGATTCCTGCTGGTGCCTATCGCGGGATCGGCGCGACCGAAACAATACAGGTGGGCGCGCAGCTGATTGTGAACGCAAAAGTGCCTGACGAACTGGTCTATGCCATCTGCGCAAAATTATTCGATGCTGCCAACCGACCTGCTTTGATCCAGCGCCACCCCAAGGGCGAGTTTATCCGGCTTGAAAACGCCCTGACCGGTGTGACAATTCCATTACATCCCGGTGCCGAACGGTTCTATCGGGAAAAGGGGCTGATAAAATAAGCGCCTCAGACCGGGTTAAATGCGCCAAGGTATTCAGTTCTTCCCGGCACAGTCGCATCACAAGTCGGATGGCTGGCGGGCTTTTGCTAATTCGCCAGCACCGGGTAATAGCGGGTTCTAAGTCTTTCGATATAGGCCATCAGATTCGGATGGCTGATCAGCGCTGCCTTTAGCGGAGATTCCAGCGGTACATAGGCAATATTTGCCAGAAATCCATAGGCTGTCGCATCAATGCTGCTTGGGTTTTCGCCCATCAGAAAATCCCGATCACCCAGGAATTCCGAAATGGCCTTCAGATCCCCGGCGCCGATTGCGTAAATTTCATCGCGGCTATGCGCGCCCATGCCGTGTCCTGATAATTGTTTCCTGACACCCCGGCGGGCCAGCAGTGCAATCACCGGGCGCAGTAACGGCGAAATTCCGCCAAGCACGATCGGGCGAAAAATGCGCCAGTTACCTTCTTCGACCCAACGGGCATAAACCAGCACCCAGTACAAATTTTCTTCGATCAGACGTTGAATTGACCGCGCAATGGCGCGTTCGCGCGAAGTCAGATGCCGGTCAAAATCAAGATCTAGCTCCCTTGTCAGATATTCGATAATCTGGCTTGAATCGCCGATGCGATTTCCATTGTGCTCGATATACGGCAATTTTCCCTTTGGCGCGCCAAAGGGCGCTGCATCAATCACGCTTTCGTGTTGTATCGAAGCCATACGCAGATAACAGTCAATCTTCAGGCAAAACGGGCTGATTGACGGCAGGTCCCACGCAGACGGCAGATGATGAACGACAATTCTGCTCATAAGATTTCAACCTATAAATATGATGCCGGGATCAGTTCGGCAAAACCGTATCTGCTTCATAGGACAGTAAAATATTGCCATGCTGTTTATATATATACCGGCCGGACCCAATTCCTCAACCTTCAGCCGTGAC
>CAISDR010000268.1 GCA_903884125.1 uncultured bacterium | reverse complement strand
GCCCTTCGTCTGAACCGAAGTAGCCGACGGAAATTTGTTGCTTGTTTATTGCGTCGGTAGCAGGAAGCACCTGGTCGATCTTTCTTCCTCGATAATCAATTAAGAGCTGATAAAAGGCGGTTTTAGGTACTGGTACAGAAAATGACCCATCGCTCTTAGACTTGGCGAGGCCAATTATTTCGCCGGTGCTATTCTTAATTACTATTTCCGCATCTGGGACCCCAAAGAAATTCGTTATGAACTTTCCATTGGTGCCGGCACCCGCAAACCGAAACCCCTTTGCTCCCATCAACTCAATTTTATAGTCGCATGCAAAGACTACCTCGCCAGATAACGGGGCGTCCTTGGTTGCTGCATCGGCATGTGAAATTGAACAAAAGACTAGGGCCATGCCCAGGAGTCGGTGGACAATTTTCAATTGAAATTCTCCAAGATTTGTTGAATCTTCGCTACTAGCGGTAGCCAAGTTTCTGGTTCTTAGATTCGAGACGGTCACCGGACCATCTATCAAGCCGATGATAGCTTATTTTGAAGTTCCGCGTTAGCCGATACCAGTCGATAATCACTTAAGCTGGTCTGCCGCCGACGCGATATTTGGGCGCTGCACAATTTCGCCCTCGCTAGGAATTAGCGCCTTCGCCCACAGCTCTAGCGCCGTCCGCGCTTCGGCTAGCAGGTTGTACCGGTCATAGGTGGCGGTCACATCGCGCTCAGCGTGTCCCAGAACCCGCTTCACGACATGACGGTCCACGCCCAGCCGCCGCAGGTGCGTCGCGACGCTGCGCCGGAAATCATGCGGCCGCCAATTGACGAGGGGCCGACCCAGTTCCGCTTCCACGGCCTTGCCTAGCCGCTTTTTGCCCCGCGAGAATCCCGACAGTGAGAACTCACCGTTGGTCCCGGAAAACAGGTGATCACCACCGTTCCACCGGGTCAGCCCTGCAAGCGTCTCCAGGGCGGGATGGGTTAGCGCCACGATGTGCGCTTTGCCGGTTTTGTAGGATTCGGCCGGGATGTGCAGTTCTCCGGCAACCTGATCCAGCCAGGACCACTTTGCCCCTGCCCACTCGCCCCGGCGGCAGCCTGTGAGAAGCAGCAAGCGATAGAGCGGCCCGAACGGGTACTCCAGGGTAAAGGAAGCCCGCCATATGGCGCGCAGCTCTTCCATCGTAAGAACCCGGTCGCGGGTGACCATTTTAAAGGGGTCTACGACGCCGGACACAGGATTGGCAGCTAGAATGTCTTGGCGGCAGGCCCATTCGAACATCCGGTGAAGAACCTGCTTTGCCGTGCGGGCCGCTTCGGGCCCCCCGGTCTCATGTCCGCGCTTACTCTTTGCTTTGGGCAGAATATGCTCCATCAGCGCCACCACATCGCGCCGCGAAACGCTGGCGGCTGCCCGGTTGCCCAGCCTGGGGATGATGTACATCTCGATGGTTTGGCGAATCTTGCGGTCGGTGCGCAGGTGCGCCCGCTTGACGTATTTCTCGAGATATTCGTCGGCTATGGCCTTGACCGTACCCGTCCCGGCCGTGGCCTCCCGCTCAAGCTTGGCTTGGGGGTTTTCCCCGCGCTCGGCCATAGCGCGGACCTTGCTAGCGGCCTCCCGGGCTTC
>CAISDR010000267.1 GCA_903884125.1 uncultured bacterium | reverse complement strand
CTCGCCGTTTTCGGTCGATGCCAATCTTTTGCACAGTTCATCTGAAGGCAAGGTGCTGGAGGATCCAGATATCGAGCCACCGCCCTATGTCTATCAGCGCACGATCAGTCCTGAAGATGCGCCGGACAAAGCGACCATTATTGAGATCGGTTTTGAAAAAGGCGACCCGGTTTCCATTGATGGCCTGAATTTATCCCCGGCGAGTCTGCTAACCCGGTTGAACGAACTGGGTGCTGCCAACGGCATTGGGCGTCTGGATCTGGTGGAAAATCGCTTTGTCGGCATGAAATCGCGCGGTGTCTATGAAACACCCGGCGGCACCATCATGCATGTGGCGCATCGGGCGATTGAATCCATTACGCTCGACCGGGGTGCAGCTCATCTGAAAGATGATCTGATGCCGCGTTATGCCGAACTGGTCTATTTCGGTTTCTGGTTTACCCCCGAACGCGAGATGCTTCAGGCGCTGATTGACAAGAGCCAGACCATGGTCACCGGCACGGTGCGGCTGAAATTATACAAAGGCAATGTGATCGTGATCGGCCGGTCAAGTCCGTATTCACTTTACAGCCAAAGCCATGTGACCTTTGAAGAAGACAGCGTCTATGATCAGAAAGACGCCAGCGGCTTTATCAAGCTGCAGGCACTGCGTCTACGCCTGCTGGGTGCCCGCGGGCGCGGCTGAGCCGTTATGTTTGCGGCCAGGCTTCCAGTCTGGCCGCAATCTCCGCTGCAATATCTTCATCAATTTCGACCAGCTTGTTTCGGTCGGTCTGACCGGCCACAAGGGACAGGCCTGAAGGCCGGACATGCCATGTTTTGGCCAGCAACTGGATCAGCGCTGTATTGGCCTGACCTTTGTCGGGGGGCGCGGTGACCTTGGCGCGCAGGCACCATTGCTGTTCGCTATTGCGGGTGACCGCATCAATCCGGTTGGCAGATGATTTGGGACTAAGGCGTACCTGTATGCGCAATGCCGCCATCCCTAAACTTTCAGATAATGGCCCTGAAAATCTCCACCAGCAATTGTTTGCCCAGATACTGAACCGCCAGGTAGAGGATGATGGGTGACAGGTCCAGTCCGCCCATGGGCGGTAGAATCTGGCGCAGGGGGCGCAGGGCGGGTTCGGTCACCCGGTGGGACATGTCCACGAATGAATAGACCAGCCGGTTCGACATATTGACCACGTTAAAGGCGATCAGCCAGCTCAACACTGCGTTGATGATGATTATCCAGAGATAGATATCAATGAAGGCGCTGAGAAATTGAAACAGGGCAAGAGCCATTGCGAAGTCCTCTGGGTCGGGGCGCGGTCGGGCCTGATTTGGCATCCCGGTCGGTAGTCTAGCGTGTTCGCTTGACAAGACTAGGGGGGCACACCTACAAAACGGACCTCGCGCGCAGGGGGCCGTAGCTCAGTTGGTAGAGCGCCTCGTTCGCAATGAGGAGGTCAGGGGTTCGACTCCCCTCGGCTCCACCATCCCTGCGCGGGGCTTTCCGTCACCCGGTCAGTTCCCGGCATAGCTGATCCGCCAGATGCGCTTTGAGACGTCATCGGCGATCAGCAGCGAGCCGTCTTTTGCAACTGCCAGCCCCGCTGGTCTTCCCCAGACTTCTGCCCGCTTTTCCCCGCCCTGACGGAACCCCGTAGCAAAAGTTTCATAGGATGATGCCAGCTTGCCATCGACAAAAGGCACGAACACCACTTTGTAACCGCGGGGGGTGCCTGCATTCCATGATCCACGATGGGCGACAAACGCCCCGCTGCGAAACCGTTCGGGGAACTGGCTTGCGGTATAAAAGGTCAGGCCGATGGGCGCTGAATGTGATCTGAACAATAAGTCTGGCACAATCACCTTACTGGCGAGGTCGGGGCGCTTGTCCTTTAGCGAGGGTTCCGGGTTTGCCCCAAGATAAAAATAGGGCCAGCCGTAAAATCCACCCTCACGCACCGAGGTCAGATAATCCGGGACCAGTTCATCACCCAGTCCGTCGCGTTCGTTGACAACGGCAAAAAGGGTTTTGGTCCTGGGCTCGATGGCAATACCGACCGGATTGCGCAGTCCGGTGGCATAGGGCGTCATGGTGCCATCCGCCAGTGATACTTTTTGGATCGACGCGCGCGGTGCAGGGTCCTCGCCAATATTGCTTTCACTGCCGATGGCGACAAAGACATTTTTGCCATCGGGGCTTAAGGCAAGATTTCGCGTCCAGTGATTTTTATTGCCCCCCAGTTGGCCGGGTCTGGTCAGTGGACGCAGGTCGGAAGCTTTTTCCTGGCCGGTCGCATAGGTGGATGTCCAGACCGCGCGGGTGTCCGCGATATAGAGGTCATTACCATTCAGGGCTAGCCCAAAAGGCTGCGCCAGACCATCGAGGTAGGTAATTTTTAGCGCTGCGCTACCTTTTGTGCCGACATCGCGAAGCAGCGTCACTTTGCCAGCACTTGATTCAGCAACCAGCACGTCACCATTTGGCAGAACCAGCATATTTCTCGGGTGCTCCATCCCCTCGGAAAATATGTTGACGCTGAAACCCGCTGGTACGCTCAAGGTTGCATCTGCCGGGATCGGGATAACTTTCGGCGGGTTTGCTTCGGATCTGGTAGCACCCGGCGCTGCCAGATTGTCGGCTTTGTAAGAAAACACCGTGCCCGGGGTATCGGGCACATCCTGTGCTGCGAGTGGTTGCAGACCCAGCGTGATGCAGATAGTGAACAGGCTAATGCAGGTTGCCGCGAATTGACGGGTCATGGGGCGCTCCGGTTGCTCATGACCAAGGTATAGGTGGTTTTGCATTTGGTGCCAAACCCATCTGGCCATATAGTGGTTCTATGACTGAAAAACGGCGCTCTCAAAAAATCTTATCCGCCCTGCGCGGCAGGGCATCGCATTTAACATGCGCAGTGGCTGCGATATGGGTTCTTTTGTTTGCATCTGCTATCGCCCGGGCATCAGAAGGACATGGTGGCGAAGCTGCCCCTTCGAAAACAGCTGAGTCGTTTACGCTGGGATCGCTGCTGGGCACCATAATATTTGACGGGCGGCCGATGGGGCTTTTGACCGTGGTTACCGACATACAAATCGAACCCGGTCAGCTAGGCGAATTTCAGATGCGTCGTTTTACCCTGCAGGATCGATTCGTGCTGGCGATTGGCAATTTCGCCAGCTCTGGATTTGATCCGCGTGGGCGATTGGATGTGATCCGGCTTAAGCAGCTGTTACAAGTTGAACTGGACAAACTTATGGGCCCGTCCAAGGGTACTGTTTATATTGTTGCAGCCTACATCGCCAAGCGAAACTGAACTTACAGCCTTCAAATCATTTACTAGCGCGCCCGGCGTAGCGTTAGATTAATCCGTACCCATGGGTCTAAAGCTGGGTGCGACAGCGCGTTGGTTCCAGCATCCACTTTAGCCACGCCGTGAAATCGCTTCCGTGACTCACCATGCAGGCAGACAACATCTCCCGAGTGCAGATCAAATCGCATTGTCGGATCTTTGCGCGACAGGCCACCGAGAACAAATCGGCACGATGCGCCCAAGCTGACCGAGACGATGGGCCATTTGAAATCTACCTCGTCATAGTCCTGATGCAGGCTCAATCGCCCGTCAGCTGCATAAAGATTGACGAGGCAGGCGTCCGGTTCATAACCGACGACGCCCAATGCCCTGGTAAATGTGTCTGCAACTGCCAGGAGTCGCCGTGGGATCGCAGGCCATGGACGATCGGTCAGTGGATGGCGGTCCACGTACCGATACCCTTGCCTGTCGCTTGTCCACCCAAGTGGGCCGCAATTGGTCAGATGATTAACCATGGCAGTGCCGTTGCGCATGGTTGGCCGATAGGCAGGCGCCAGTGTCAAAATTTCCCGGATATCATCCAGCAGTGCCAGCTGATCCAGCCGGTCCAATGCGCCGCGCCAGAGTCCGAAGCCGTTAGGCAGCGGTGGCGCAGGTGCGTCCGGGCCAAACAAATCCGGATGGTGAGGACGAGCCATCATGATCCGGTGAATTTGGGGGCGCGTTTTTCGAAAAATGCAATCACGGCTTCCCGATGATCTGCCGTATCAATATTCGACAATTGTGCCCCAAGCCCTTTATCCAAAATCTGATCGGCCCAGTGACGCAAGTGCATATTCACCACGTCTTTTGTGTTTCGGATTGCTGTCAGGGCACCGCCAGCAAGGCGCATGGCATAGGCATCAACGGCTGAATCCAATTGGCCAGCATCAATCAGATCGCTAACCAGGCCAAGGCGTTGGGCTTCGCCAGCACCAATCGCATCGCCTGACAATAGCAGCCGCTTTGCATTGACAGGGCCGACTATTAGCGGCCATACGATTGCGCCGCCATTACCCGCGGCAAGGCCAGCCCGAACGTGCGGATCGGCAAATTGCGCACTGCGGTCAGCAAAAACGGCATCGCACAACAGCACCATTATGGCGGCCAGTCCGATGCATGGACCACGCACTTTCGCGATGATCGGCTTTGGCAGATTGATCAGGCCGTACACAATTCTCTTTGCATCTTCCGCACTCGGCGGTGGCTCAGCACCCTCGGCCACGCGCTTGAGCCACGCCGGATCACTGCCAGATGAAAATACACCACCGGCCCCGGAAATAATGATGATGTCGCTTTGGCTGTCGGCGGCCAGTTCTTCGAACACGCGTGCCAATTCGGTGTGCATCTGTCCGTCCACCGCGTTCGAAGTTTCGACCTGCGCCAGCACAACTTCGATCATGCGCCCGCGTCTGGCGAATGTCAGTCGCTGATAGGATTGGGGATCAATCATCGTGTTGGTCATAGTTTGCTCCACCCAAATTTAGACCCGGATCGCTATTTTTTTGCGACGTACGCACTTTTTTTTGATCTTAGCGCGGAAAAATGTTCATACAAGCAGCAACAACATTGCCGTGATTGTGGTATTTCGATTACGATTTCACATCGGCGAATCACTTCATCGTGTGAATCGACGGCAGACCAGAAGGTCGAATGTCAGCCAGAAGCACCGTCAAACTCGAACGTCGATGCATTCCGCTCGGGACGAGGAAGATGGGACAGAACGAGGTCTCTTCGACGTGCAGTAGCTTTGGGCGAGGTTGGTAGCACGCATTTCGCGTTTTGACCCCTCTCACCCTGGGGCGAAGAGATCGATGATTTTCAGTGTTCGCAGAGTCACGGCGGTCCGCGTCGGACGCGAACCAGGAACAGGAGACAACGTAAATGGCCACCACAGTGAAAGCAAAGAAGCCCGCAGCCAAGAAGCCGGCGGCAAAGAAGACTGCAGCTAAGAAGCCTGCAGCCAAGAAGAAGGTTGCGGCTAAGAAGCCGGCAGCCAAGAAGAAAGTTGCGGCCAAGAAGCCCGCAGCTAAGAAGACTGTAGCCAAGAAGCCAGCGGCAAAGAAGACTGCAGCCAAGAAGCCGGCAGCCAAGAAAGCCGTAGCAAAGAAGGCCGTCGCCAAGAAGCCGGCAGCCAAGAAGAAGGTTGCAGCCAAGAAGCCAGCAGCCAAGAAAAAGGTTGCAGCCAAGAAGCCCGCAGCCAAAAAAGCGGCAAAGCCTAAGAAAGCTGCGCCAAAAAAAACAGTCGCTAAGCCGGTAGAACCGACTCCTGCAACTGAAGCATAAAGTTTCGTGTGAGCGACCGCGGTAGCGGTCGCCCATACAAAACCCAACGCGCCGTCGAAGGATACTTTGACGGCGCGTCGCTTTTTTCGGGGGACAAATTTGGCCCACCCAGATAGCGAAAATCAGGTTCGCTCTGAATCGGATTATCGAGCCAATCCCGCCGGTACTGAATTACTTGACTTGACTGCATTCGTCGGACGGTTTGCCCGTCATCCTCAAGATTCCAAATATTGCCCGCTTCGCCAACTGTTAGGAAATACCCTCAATATATGGTGGTATCGCCAGCTTCGACGATTCCGGGAACTTTATTCGCGATTGGGCCACACCAGCTCTGCGGCGTTTCTGCGGCACCTTGGCCCTATGATGCGTGTGTTGATGAGCCAACACGACACTTTAGCCAGCCGCTGAAATACGAAGCTCAACCCGCCCCAATCGGCCGAAATCAGCAACCACCCGCTCATCGGCCTTTACCGGCATTGGCGGCGTTACAGAGCCGGTGGTGACATAATCACCAGCCTTTAGAACTTGTCCCTTCGCAGCAAGCATGTTGGCAAGCCATGCGGTAGCAGCGAACGCGCCGCCATCGACGTTGCGGCCTGTGCCAGTCGCCACAACCGCGTCATTGATCGACAACGTTATCTGACTATCCAATAGGTCGAGGTTTGATCAATCCTGGATGGGGTTCCCCAGTATCCAGTACCCGAACGCCGCATTGTCAGAAACCAAATTTGGTCCGCCAGCCTGCACCCATGGCGTAAACGGCGTGCCAATTATTTCAATTGCCGGTCGTACTGCGCGCGTCGCTGCCTTTATCATGCCCGCATCAAAGGGGGCTGCCGCCAGATCAAGGTCACGACCGATTTCAATGGCAATTTCAGCCTCGTAAACCCAAAAGTAGCCAACATCTGTAATTGTCGCAGGCGAGAGACTTGTCATCTGCTCGTATAGGCGGCCAAAGAATGGTCCGTCTATCCCAAGAAGCGCGCGGGACACCGGGTTGGTGCCTGCAAGCTTGTACCCGATCCCCTAGTAACCCTGCGTGTCTCTGAGGTGGGTATCTGCAGCGTTCTGGATTTCATAGGCAAGGTCCATATCGTCAAGGCGTTGCCCTTCCGGAAGGATTAGGTTTGGTATTCCCTGGGCGCGGTGATGGAGCAGAATTAACGCCTGTCGCTCGATCTCGGAAGGGCTGATCATTTGGTGTACCTCGATAGCGCATGGCTCGGCCATTTGAAATCATCACTGGCCAATTCTGGTCAATGTTCTGATCGGGCACGATCGGGCTTTTTAATCCTTGGGCCATGTTGGCAGCTTGGCCCAGGGGATGGACACCGATAAGGCAGACCCCACGAAAAAGGCCGGCTCCAAAGAGCCGGCCTGATCGACAAATCTGCAATCCAGATGCCTTGATTAGCGAACGCCCAGAGAACGGATACGGTCTGGGGTGTACCGGTCCGGCTGCAATTCGTCGGCCTGGTTGTTAATGGTCGGTTCCTGGTTCTTGAAGGCTTCAGCCAGGTAACGACCATTCTGCAGGTCATACGACGTATCGGAATTCAATGTACAGATGGGTGAATCGTAATAGTTCACCAGTTGTGATTCCTGAACGCGCCACAGTTCGCCGCGACCATCATAAAGTTCAGTCGTCAGGAAGTTGTAGCTGTCTTCGTCGACGTAGTTGATACGCTTTGAATAGATGTGGCGGGCGTCTTTTTTCAGGTCGGCCTGCACAACCCAAACGCGGTGCAATTCATAGCGCATCAGATCCTGATTGATATGATTGCGCTTGAAGATATCGGCATACTGATATTTTTCCGAACCGACTTCGTAGTCGTTATACGCGACCAGGATTTCCTTGCGACCCATGACTGTCCAGTTATAGCGGTCCGGTGCACCATTATACATGTCGAACATGTCTGACGTTGCCAGCGCGTCACCATTGGTCAGCGGATTATCATAGGCAATGTCCGGCGCGCGACGAACGCGGCGTGTACCCGGGCTGTAAACCCATGCCTGCCGTACGTTCTTCGACAGGTTCAGCGCTTCATGCACCAACACCACGTTACCAGCCAGACGTGCCGGGCCGATGGTGTTGTTCAGATAACGGATTGACACGTTTTCGGGTACATCTTCAGCCTTGGCCGTAGCCGGATCTGACCAGTGCAGGATGGCTTCGTCCTGGGCGGTGAATAAAGTGTAGTCGCCGCCATTGGTAGGAACAGCGCCTGAATACTGACGGGTCACCTTGAAACCGCGGTAACGCAGCGTGTGGTTCCAGACCATTTCCAGCCCGCTTGACGGGATTGGGAATGGCGCGCCCATGATCGATCCCTTGACGCCATTGCCATCAGCTTCCAGTTCACCGACAACCGCGTTTTTCTTATTGGCGGTATAGACGAGTTCTGGGGCAGCGCAGGTGCGATGGCTGGGATACACGATCATTTTATATGTCGGGTATGTCTTGAGCATCGCCTTGTAGCCGTCGGTCAACACGTCCTTATACTGGTCCATGTTGGCGGCGGTGATCGTGTAAAGCGGCTTTTCGCTGGCGAAGGGGTTCGGGTGATGCATGCCCTTTTTGAAGCCGGTCGAGGCAGGCGGCGAGGTGATACCACCGGTCCATTCCGGGATCGTTCCAGCCTTGTTGCCTGCCTTGTCAGCGCCATAGGGCGTCAGGTCTTTGCCCAGACGGTCAGCCTGTTCCTGGGGCACACCGGCAAGGGCGGTGCCTGCCATCAGCATGGTGGCCAGAAGGCTCATCGCCATCTTGTTACGGTTCAACATAATATTCCTCCAAATTTCCAAAGTTCGTACGAATGCGTGTCTGGTGCTTGTCTGGGATCGGATGGGCGGCTGGCCTTGATATAGGCAAGCCGCCCGATGCGATCAGGGTCTTAGAACGAGTAGGAGACCGAGAAGGACACGAAGTCCTTGTCTACCGCACGGTTCTGCAAGCCGCCGCCAAAATTGTTGACGTAGGCAATTGAACCCTTCCACTGACCCAGATAGGAACCATCAAGCGCAAGAGAGGTCGACTTCCGGCTGCGCAGGTAGTTGCCGTTCGGACCCGGCGTCATACCAAACACATCGTGCTTGAAGGCAACCGTCGGGTTCAAAGTGACGGCCGTCCCAAACACGTTGTCATAGTTCAACTGACCCAGCACCACGTAACCACCCGAATTGGCCGTCGGGTAACCACCCGTCAGCGGGTCCAGGCTCAGAATGCCACCCAGCGGGCTTGACGAACCCTGCAGGTTTGGCGGGTTCAGACGCAGCTGCCACTGATGCGGCAGATTGTTGTAGTGGACCATGCCAAATTCGGTGACGAACACGGCCTGGTTTGCGCCAAGCGCCCGGACGAAACCAACCGACGGCTGGAAGGTCTGGGTGGTACCAAACTGTGCCGAGATCGAATCGCGGCGGATGTACCCCTGAACCTGCTTGTTACCCGGGCTGGACGGATCGCATTTGTAAACCTTGCCCGACGGGTTGCCGGGTTGTGTCAATTGCGAGCCGCTATACAGCACTGAATTCAAGGCACCAAAGCTACCTTCGAACGAACAGGCTGTGGCAGCTTCGGCCAGGATGATTTCCAGATCGTTGATCTGAAGCGGTTCGTCCTTTTTATAGGACATTTCGCCCTGAACCCCGATCCCCAATACCGTCGTATTGAAGGACAGCCCCCATTCCTTGATATCTTCCGGATATTCAAGATAAGCCGAACCATTGGTATTCAGGCCGGGCGCTTCGATACCATCTTTCAAGGCAGCACCGGCAGACGTGACAATGAAGTTTGTCAGCGCAAATGCCTGCGCGCGAGCCGTGTTCAGCTGCTGCATGTTGGTGATCAGCTGAGGCTTGCCGGTCGCCGGATTGATGAATGTGGCACCAGTTGGGTTTGCCAATGGAATATTAGCAATGCTGGCCAGGATCTGCGCGCTGGTGACACCCTTTGGCACGCCCAAAGCGGCGTTGCCCAGGATTTCAATCGGGTTGTAACCAGCAAGATATGCATTACGCGTACCGATTGAAGTGGTCAGTCCGGTCTGTACATACG
>CAISDR010000266.1 GCA_903884125.1 uncultured bacterium | reverse complement strand
CAGTCTCGAACCCGAACACAGTCAATGCATTCTCTGTGGTCACCAATAATACGGTGGGCAGCGCGTTGAACGGCACGAGCACTGTTGTGCTAAATCCGGCGGGTGATGCAACACAGTCTTCAGGTGTCAATCAGTCGGTCAATCTGTTGGCGCGAGCTGGCTACCGGACCATGATTGATCCGGATACGGCGATCACGTTCGATGGCAACTATACCAAGGTACTTTCACCTAAGGCATTTCAGAGCAATCTGCTGCCGGGCAATGCGGTTAAAGGTGGCTTGATCACCCTGTCCGATCGTCCGGAATTCCGTGGTGATCCGACAAGCCTGATTTCGACCGGTGCGATCCCTGCCAAAAGCGCAGAGGAATTCGGTGGTCATATCTCAGGGCAGTACAAAAACTTCCTGCTTGAAGGCAATTATTATCACTTCGAGCTTGAGCGCGACACGAATGTACTGCCGGTCAATGCGGCACTGGCGGGCAGTTCGAGTAATCCCGACTTTGAAGGCTATGATGTGGCGGCAAGCTGGATCATCACGGGTGAGACGCGCGGCTTCAACAAGGAACTGTTCGGCTGGTCGGGCGTAGCACCCAAGTCGCCGTTCTCGATGAAGGGCGGCACCGGCGCGTTTGAGGCTGTGGCACGCTATTCGGTGCTCGACCTCAACTACAATGCAGGCGCTGCTGGTACATCAGCGGTTGGTGGAACACCGCGCAACGTGGGAGGCAATGGTGTAACCACCGTGGTTGCGCCGACACCGACGGATGGTCGAATCCGTGGGGGGCGTCAGGAAATTTCGACCCTGGGTCTGAACTGGTATGCCAATCGCAACGTGCGGTGGCTGGTTCAGTATTCGCTGGCCAAGGTTGACCGTCTGAACGGGTCAGGCCAGCAGATCGGCCAGGACCTGAATATTCTGGCGACGCGCATTCAGTTCGCTTTCTAGCATCTGGTAGGATCGCTTTCGAACAACTCCCGTCGGGTAACCGGCGGGGGTTTTTCATTGAAAATTTCTAAGCGAGGGTGTCGCGCCGGGCCTAGGGGGTGAGGGAGTCGAACCCCCGTAACGCCGTTATGAGCGGCGCGTTCTAACCGTTGAACTAACCCCCCAGGTCCAGGCATCGCGGCATTTTGATGATATCGGGATTTCCCGGTTCACCGCCTTTGACGCCAGTCGCACTCAAATCGCAAAAGGCCATTTAAATCAAGTCTCGCGGCATAGCCCAAACGCTGGAAAAGCAAAATTGTATCAACCACCACTTAAAACCGTGGCAAAGAAGTCGCATATGCCAAAATTTGACAAATATACCCCATTTAAAACGTGTGCTTTGTCGCAAGCAAAATTGGCCTCACAACCGACAACTATCTGAAAATTATGTACTTTTTATTTCTGGTGTGCATTTTTTCCAGCCATGTCGTCCAATAATTGGACAATTTGCCTCTTGCCTGAGCACGCAGCGTGGCGCTTATTCGCAATTGTGTCATCAATTCTGGATAGTGGCTAAGGTAGAGAAAGATGAATCTTTCCATTCTTACACAATCAATGCTTGGTGCCCCGGAACAATGCCTATGGGGAATTGGTTCCACGTTCAGTTGAAAACACCCATCGGGGAGTACAAAGAAATGACATCGAATAAATTCCTATTGGCGACAACCGCCAGTATTGCGCTTTTTGCTGTGTCCATGCCCAGCTATGCCCAGAGCACAGATGTGGCAGCAGCGGATCCGGCCGCAGCGACAGATCAGGCGGCGGCGCCAGCCAAAAAGGCTGCCAAATCCACCAAGCCTAAAGCACAGCGCGTAGCTGCCGCCCCGTCCACCCCCGTGGCAACAAAATCCGCACCGGCACCTATGGCAGCCGCGCCTTCATCGGATCGCGCTGAAATCGAGGCGCTTCGCAAGCAGGTCAAGGAGCTGGCAGATCAGCTCAATGACGTACGGTTGCTGACATCCAGCAAGATTAACAAGCTGGAAGCGGACACCCAGGAAGGTCTGGCCAATCGCGTTCAGGGTAAAGGCGTTGCCTTTACCTATGCCAATGGTCGGCCCACACTGGCGACGTCTGATGGCAATTTCTCGATGGCGTTCCGCTCGCGCATTCAGTTCGATGGCGGCAAGTATTTTCAGGACGCCAACCTGGGTTCGATCCCGACCACAGCCACAACGGCACCAATTACTGGTGCAAATGGCCGTCTGGCAACAGGCGCATTTTTCCGCCGCATGTTCTTCGGCGTCGAAGGGCGCTTCATGAAGGATTGGGAATATGAAATCCGCCTGAACGGCGGCAGCTCGGGCACAGAACAGGCCGTAGCACTTGACAATATTCGCTTGGGCTATCGTGGTCTCGACCACTTCCTGTTCGAAATCGGCGCATGGGACATCGGCTTTACGATGGATCAGGCGACATCGTCGGCGGATGGTTATCTGCTGGAGCGCAGTTCAGCACAGACGTTGGCAGTTGGCACATTCGGTGCGGGCGCTGCACGCAAGGCAGTGGGCTTCCGTTATTTCCGCGATGTGAATGCGAACGAAGCGGCCAAAACAGCCGACTCAGTATTTGCAATGGCATTTATTACGGGTGATGCGGTTGCCAATCCGAACGCAGTCAGCGCCTTTACCAATGTCACAAACCCGACCACCGGCGTGGTAACTGCGGTGCCAAATCCGGCTGCTGACGGCACCCTGGCTGGTGGCGTTGATCAGTCGGTTAACCTGCTGAGCCGTGTTGGCTATCGCCTGGTGCCGAATCCGGACACCGCCTTCACTTTTGAAGGGGACTATGCCCGCGTCATCTCGCCGAAGTCGTTTGTTTCGAGCACATTGCCGGGCTCGGCTGTCAAAGGCGGGCTGGTCACGTTCTCGGATCGTCCGGAATTCCGCGGTGACACGACTGCATTGGTCACAACCGGTGCCATACCGATCAAAAGTGCCGATGTGTGGTCGATTGGTGCAACGGGTCAGTATTTGAACTACCTGATTGATGCCAATTATTATCGCTACAGCATGGAGCGTGATCAGTATGTGTTGCCGGTAGCCAGCACCTCGGGCATTGGAGCCAATCCGGATTTCGAAGGCTATGACATCACGGGTTCGTGGATCATCACCGGCGAACGTCGTGGCTTCAACAAGGAGCTGTTCGGCATTGGTGGCGTCAATCCGAAATCGCCGTTCGCACTTGGTGGTGGTACAGGTGCATTCGAGGCAGTTGTGCGTTACTCGGTGCTTGACCTGAACTACAATGCAGGTGCGCCCGGTACGGCCGCGGTTGCAGGCACGCCGCGCAATGTGGGTACCAATGGTGCTGTGCTGGTTACAGCGCCTACGCCGACCGACGGTCGCATTCGCGGTGGTCGCCAGGAAATCAGCACGCTGGGCATGAACTGGTATCCGAACTCGAACGTGAAGTTCCAGGTTCAATATGAGATCGTGTCTGTCGACAAGCTGAATGCAGCCGGACAGCAGCAGGGTCAGGATTTGAATATTCTGGCTGCACGGATGCAGTTCGCGTTCTAAACTGAACATACTCTACTGAAAAACCCCGCCGCGAAATCGGCGGGGTTTTTTATCTGGCGCAGCGAAAGCCGATATGATTGGTGCTGGCCGTTGGTTCAACACCGATGCGGGCCGCGGGCCGATAGCGCAGGCAATATTCTGCCGCACATAAGAACGATCCGCCGCGCAGTGCCAGCATGTCCGGGCCTGATTCAGGCGAGCCTGGCAGGCAGGAACATGATTTGTCGAAGTGGCTGGTGGTCCATTCCCAGACATTTCCAGCCACGTCGAACAGGCCGTAACCGTTGGGCGGAAAACGACCAACCGCATTTGTACCGGGCTTT
>CAISDR010000265.1 GCA_903884125.1 uncultured bacterium | reverse complement strand
GATCATTGACGATGCCATTCAGGCATTTGGTGCAGCCGGTGTTACAACCGACTTCGGTCTGGCGAAAATGTATGCCGGTATTCGCACACTGCGTCTGGCTGATGGTCCCGATGAAGTGCATCGCCGCACCATTGCCAGACTGGAACTGGGCAAGCACGGCAACACCGAATTGCGTCAGGTGGCAGCGGAATAATATCTTTACCCCATGCAGGTTGCGGCCGGGTCGATCCCGGCCGCAATTATTTGTGTCACGCTTTTTGAACAGACCATATCTGGAGCCGGGAAATGAAACTTTATAATGCCGACCTGTCGCCTTATGCAGCGCGCGTGCGTCTTGCCATCTATCGCAAGAATCTGCCGATAACCATCACCGCGCCACCGGAATCGGGGATCAAGGGCCCTGAATATCTGGCGCTTAACCCCATGGGAAAAATTCCGGTGCTGGTTTTGGATTCAGGGGCAACCCTGCCGGAATCTGAAACCATTCTGGAATATCTTGAAGATGTGTTCCCGACACCATCACTGCGTCCTGCTGATGCCATGGATCTGGCACGGGCACGCCTGATTGCGCGAATTGGTGATCTGTATGTACAGGGCACGATCCTGCCGCTGTTTGCACATATGAACCCGGAAAAGCGCGATGCCGCTTTTGTCGAGACACAATTTGCAACCATGGAAAAAGGTCTGACCTATCTCGATCATTATCTGGCTGGTGGCGCATTCGCGGTGGGTAATAAAGTGTCGTTTGCGGACTGTTCGATCCAGCCGGTTTTGTTCTTTGTCAATCTGATGGCAACCGCGTTCGGCAGGCCTGAAACCATATCAAAGCATATCAAGCTTGCCGCCTATTGGCAGGCCGCCGGTGCCGATCCGATCTGGGCAAAAGTAAATGCCGAAATGCAGACAGGATTTGCGGCATTTCAAAAACGCATGGCCCAGGGCTGATTACTCACTGAATGTAAGCTGATGGTCTGCTGATCTTTCGGCCCCCCCTCTGGCCGGCCCTGGCCACCCAAGCCCTTGGCCCGCGCGCTCAAATATCGCAGGCGATGCCCTTGAATGCCCAGTCGCCGTGGCGGGTGGGTTCGGGGCCGGGGGGGCCGTTGATTTCTTTTGCGCTTTCGGCCGTTAAAGCAGCAGCGCGCCGCGCTTCGGCCTCGGCCAGTGCGCGCTGGGCTTCGGGGCTTAGTTTTCTGGGTGTCTCGGGCGCGTCGGTCATGGGTTCTATATAGTGATGGGCCGCACCCTTGTCCAAGAGACTTGACCCATGGCCCCGTCCGGCCCAATAAGACGCTCAATGGCCGATCCGACCCAACCCCAAAAGCACCCGCCCCGACCTGATCGCCGTCAGGTCGCAGCACGTGGCCAGCCCGGTGTCTCCTCCCGCCAGCTTGCACTTGACGCCCTGATTGCTGTGCAACGCCGCGGTCGGTCGCTGGATGAAGCCCTGAGCGAAGAAGCATCGGGCGAACTTGATGTGCGCGATCGCGGCTTTGCCCGCGCGCTTGTGACCACGGCCCTGCGACGTCGCGGGCAGATTGCCCGCCTGCTGGATCATTTTGTGCCCAAGGCCCTGCCGCGCTCTGCTGGCCCCGCGCCTGAAATTCTGATCCTGCTTGCGACCGAACTGCTTTTCATGAAAGTGGCCGCCCATGCTGCGGTATCATCCGCCGTCAATCTGGCGGCCGCTGATCGCAATGCCCAGGCCTTTCGCGGGCTGATAAACGCCGTTGGCCGTCGTCTGGCAGCCGAAGGCGAAGGGATAATCGCAGCCCAGGATGCTGCTGTCCTGAATACGCCTGAATGGCTTTACCGGTCCTGGGTCAAAGCGCATGGCGAGGCCAATGCCCGCGCCATTGCCGAGGCACATCTGGGTGAAGCACCGCTGGACATATCCACCAAGGGTGATCCGGCGGCCTGGGCCGAGGCGCTTGAGGCGCAGGTCCTGCCTAATGGCACCTTGCGGCGTTGGGCTGGTGGACGGGTTGAAACCCTGCCCGGATTTGAGGAAGGCGCCTGGTGGGTGCAGGATGCAGCCGCATCGCTGCCAACTCATTTGTTCGGCGATGTTTCAGGCAAACGGATTCTTGACCTGTGTGCGGCACCGGGGGGCAAGACATTGAGCCTTGCGGCCAGGGGTGCCAGGGTCACAGCCGTTGACCGGGCCGCCGGGCGTCTGCAACGCCTGCGCGAAAACCTGGCCCGGTGTGGACTTGATGCCGACGTGATCGAGGCAGATGGCACCAAATACAAGCCGGATCAGCTGTTTGATGCGGTTTTGATCGATGCGCCGTGTTCATCAACCGGTACGATCCGGCGACACCCCGATGTGGCCTGGAGCAAGCAGCCTGATGATATCACCGCCCTTGCAGGCTTGCAGGACCGTTTGCTGGATGCGGGCATCAACCTGCTGGCACCGGGCGGCCAAATGATTTTTTCCACCTGTTCGCTGCAATCAGCCGAAGGGGTGGAACGTATCGACCGGATTCTGGATCGCCAGTCCGGGTTAAAACGCACGCCCATCAGCCCCGACGAGCTGTTTGGCCTGTCGGACCTGATCACGCCAGCCGGGGATTTGCGTGCGCTTCCCCATCATTTACGCTCTTTTGGCGGGTTGGACGGGTTTTTCGCAGCAAGGTTGGCTAAGGTCAGCTAGACTCCCCCCTTGTCCGATTCATGCGGGATTGTTAAGCAAGGACATGGCTGACAAAACGCGCTTTCCGGTGCGTGTCGCGCCGTCCATTCTGGCGGCGGACTTCGCGTGTCTGGGTGCCGAAATCGGCGCCATCGATGCTGCTGGCGCGGACTGGATTCACGTGGACGTGATGGACGGGCATTTCGTGCCCAATCTGACCATTGGTCCATCCGTGGTCAAAGCGCTGCGTCCCCATTCGGCAAAACCCTTTGACGTTCACCTGATGATTTCTCCGGTTGATCCGATGATCGACGCCTTTGTCGATGCCGGGGCCTCGGTCCTGACGGTTCATCCGGAAGCTGGTCCCCATCTGCACCGCACGCTGCAACGGATCAAAAGTCACAAGGTGCTCGCCGGTATCGCGCTGAACCCGGCCAGTCCGCTGTCGCTTGTTGAACCGGTGCTGGATCTGGTTGATCTGGTTTTGGTAATGTCGGTCAATCCAGGTTTCGGCGGGCAAGGGTTCATTGAAAGTGCGCTGCCGCGCATTGCCCAGCTTAGGCGGATGATCGATCTGACCGGTCGGGATATCGTTCTTGAAGTAGATGGCGGGATAACACCAGACACCGCGCCATCTGTGGTCGCTGCCGGTGCTGACATGCTGGTGGCAGGCACAGCAGCTTTCAGGGGCGGGCCGGGCCAGTACGCGAATAATATTTCGGCACTAAAGGCTATTGGCCGTTGACCGGCGGCGCGGATAATCCAGTCGGGCGCAAACAACCTTCATTCGGTTTATCCGCGCGCCTTGGGCTTGAATGGGCGGCAGCCCGGTCGATCTGGCGCATTTCACGCAGATCCCTGGCTGAACGGATATACGGCACCGGGTTATACCGGTGGTTGCTGCGCGGGCCGATGCCGGATCGCCTTTTGCGGGTACCCGACGATCTCTGGCCCGGTCAGGCCGCGCGTGCCGATGATATGCTGCGCGGACTATGGGCCTTTGAAGGTCTGACAGCATCAACCCAGTCAACCCAACCCTTTGATATGGCACCGTTGTCGGATGCCTGGTCCGATGCCCTGCATGGTTTCAGCTGGCTACGCGACTTTCAGGCGCTGGGCGGGGACATGGCAGAAAAAAGCGTCCGGTCGCTGGTGCGTGACTGGATCGCGCGCTATTCGGAACCGGGCGGCCCGGACGCTGTCGCGCGCATCTGGCGTGCCCCGGTTCTGGCGCGGCGCCTGATTGCCTGGTTCAGCCATGCCAGACTGGTGCTCGATTCATCCGACCTTGTTTTTCGATCCCAGGTTCTGCGCACCATGGTCCGGCAGGCAGCCCACCTGCAGCGTCTGATGCAAAGCCCTATGACCGGGGCCGAGCGGCTGACCGGTGGCCTTGGCCTTTGTTTTGCCGGGCTAGTCCTGCCGCAATCCACCCAATATCTGACCCAGGGTCTGGCCATCGTGCGCGCCGAGGCGGGGCGCCAGATCCTGTCGGATGGTGGGCATGTATCACGCTCGCCCGAGGTTCTGCTGCAGGTGCTGGCTGACCTGGTGTTGCTTAAGGCCGCCCTGATTCTGGCGCGGGCCGAAGTGCCCGAGGCGCTGCAGATTGCCATTGACCGCGCAACGCCCATGTTGCGTTTTCTGCGCCATGGTGATGGCCAGCTGGCCTTGTTCAACGGCACCACGGCCATTGCTGAAGGCTATCTGGACAAGGTGATCGGTCAGGCGGATGCCAAGGGCCGTCCCTTGGGGCTTGCCCCATATATGGGCTTTGGGCGCATTCAGGCCCGACGGTCACTGGTCATTATGGATATGGGTGCACCCGGCTCAAAGTCAGGTTCGGCCCAGCGCGTCAGTTTGGGTGTAGAGGCAGAACGTGCTCATGCCGGTGTGCTGTCTTTTGAATTTTCCGTGGGCCGCCATCGGATCGTGACCAATTGCGGATCAGGTCGTGGCATGGGCCATGAATGGGAACGCATGGCCCGTTCAACGGCGGCCCAGTCCACATTGGCGCTTGGCGATCAATCCCAGTTTCAGACCTTAAGCGGCAGGCTTGCCATGCGGCTTGGTGTGCGGGCTGCGCCCATGCGCGGTGCCATTGGTGCTGAACGTTTCGAGGATGC
This sequence comes from uncultured bacterium, assembly GCA_903884125.1. Taxonomy (GTDB): domain Bacteria; phylum Pseudomonadota; class Alphaproteobacteria; order CAISDR01; family CAISDR01; genus CAISDR01. The sequence goes on along the minus strand of CAISDR010000265.1, from coordinate 11,167 downwards.
CCATGGCGCAGTGCTCGAAGGGTTTCACGATCTGTATGCCAGCCGATTTGGCATGCGTCATCTTCGGCGCATTTTCCTGGACCCCGAGGGTGTGGATCTGCGCGGCGAGGATTCGCTGGAACCGGCACCGCGCGAGGGCATGTTTGGCCTTAAAAAACCGCCGCACAGCCTGCCCTTTATCATCCGCTTTCATCTTCATCCGGATGTGCGCGTATCACTGGCACGCGATCAGCGCTCGGTCCTGCTGGCACTGGCCAATGGCGAAGGCTGGGTGTTTCGCGCAACTGGTGCCAAACTCGAACTGGAAGAAAGCGTTTATCTGGTTGACCCCCAAGGCACGCGCGCGGGGGTGCGCCGGTCGATGCAGATCGTATTGACCGGTCTGACAGATGCAGGTCTTGCCCGTATTAAATGGGCGTTCAAACGCGGATAGGATCGGCCATGTGCGGTATTGCCGGTTTGTTTGATCCAGCCCAGCAGTTTGATCCACGCTTGCGCGTTCAGGCGGGTGCGGCCATGGCAAAGGCACTCGCAAGACGCGGGCCGGACGGCGAAGGATTTTTTGCCGACCGCGACATGGGGCTGAACCTTGTCCACCGACGTCTGGCAGTCATTGATCTGACCCATCAGGCCGATCAGCCCATGCGATCGCCATCAGGGCGTTTTGTCATGGTCTTCAATGGCGAAATTTATAATTTTCGCGCCATTGCCAACGACCTGCTTGATGATGGCATCCGACTGGAAACCAATTCTGACACGCGCGTTCTGTTGAGCGCCATTGAACATTGGGGCCTTCATGCAGCGCTGGATAAAACCATCGGCATGTTCGCCTTTGCCCTGTGTGATCTGGAACAGCGCATGGTTCATCTGGTGCGTGACCGGCTGGGGGTGAAGCCGTTATCGTATGGCCGTATTCAGGGTGTCTGGGCCTTTGCATCCGACCTCAAGGCACTGGAAGCCGCCAACGAGCTATTGGGTGGGCCCGCGTTAGGTCTTTGCCCGCAGGCGCTGGCACATTATGTGACACACGGCCATGTGTCTGACCGTGGATCAATCTATGAAGGCTTTGCCAAAGTCCAGCCGGGGTCGATCGTCAGCCTGTCACTAGTCGGTTCATCAGCCCCCGAATTTTACTGGCGATATGATGATGTGCGCGCGGCAGCCATCCCATTTCAGGGTTCAGCCCGTGAAGCCAGTGATCAGCTTGAAGCCCACCTGACACGTGCCATCGGCCTTCGACTGGTAGCCGATGTCCCTGTCGGCATTTTTTTGTCAGGCGGTATCGATTCCAGCCTGATTGCTGCGTTGACCGCGCAGCTGTCTGACACGCCGGGCGGACGCAAACCTCAGGCATTCACCGTAGGTTTTGATGATATGGGGCTGAATGAAGCGCCCATGGCAGCGCAAGTCGCACGCCATATTGGGATCGCGCATACTCAAATCATGGTTGATGCACAAACAGCCCTGGATGTGGTGCCGGAACTGGCGCGTGTGTTCGATGAACCTTTTGCCGATGCCTCTGCCATTCCAACCTATGTGATTGCCGCTGAGGCACGCCGTCATGTCACCGTTGCCCTGTCAGGCGATGGTGGCGATGAAGGTTTTGGCGGATATGCGCGCCATATCATGGGGGCCAATCTTGACCGGCGCCTGCGTCATGTGCCGCGCTGGGCACAATGGCTGGCAGGCACCGCACTTGATCTGTTATCTCCGGATTTTGTCGATGGTCTGATTCAGTCAGGTCGTGCGGGGCTGAAACCGGATCTGGCGCGGCGTCTGAACGGTGGCAGGATCAGGGGTCTGGCGCGATTTTTGAAATCCGGACTTCCGGTCGAGCTGTATGAAAGTCTTTTGCGTCAATGGTCGGATGCAGATCAGATTTTGCGCAGCGCTGTACCCCAGAAAATTACATCACTGCCATCGGCAGCACGTCTGGATACTGCCATGATGGCCGCCGATATGGTGGGCTATCTGCCCGGTGATGTGCTGGTGAAAGTTGATCGTGCCACCATGGCCCACGGGCTTGAAGCACGAGAGCCATTTCTTGATCATCATCTGCTGGCTTTTGCCGCAACGCTACCGCCCAACATGCGCATTGCCAGATCAAAGGGTAAACGCGCATTGGCAGAAATATTACACCGCCATGTCCCGCCCGCGCTGGTGGATCGCCCCAAGCAGGGTTTCAGCGTGCCTATGGACCAATGGCTGCGCGGCCCCCTGCGCGACTGGGCGCAGTCCTTGATTGCACCAGCCAGTCTTGATCCCCTGGGTATAATCAACGGCCCGCGTCTGAGACACGTATTCGCCGCGCACCAGTCGGGGCGCATCGATCGCCAGCATCAGATCTGGAATGCCCTGATGCTGATCGACTGGATCAAAAGCCGCAAGCTTGGCTAGGCATCTGAAGGGCCTTTTATCACCAGTGCATCTCCGATTCCGGCATTTGCCAGCATGGACAGCAGATGATCGCGATCGAGCGCGACGCAGCCTGCGGTTGGCCTGCCGTCAGCGTGGGGCAGATGGATGAATATCGCAGAGCCCAATCCGGGTACGACCGGGTCATCGTTATGACCAATCACCACAACCAGATCATAGACATGATCGGTGCGCCACATGTCTTCCGCACTTGCCGAAAACGGTTTGCGGGTGAGTTGATTATAAAACGGGTGATCAGATGCATCGCACCACAGATCGTCAGGCAGAACCGGTTGGATGGGTAATGCGGTTTTGGGCGGCGCCAGGCGGTCGGGGCGATAGAAAACCCGGCGCAGCAAAAACCGGCCAATGGGTGTTGCCAAATCGCCTTCGCGTTTGTCGATCTTAAATCCGTTGCGTCCAATTGTGCATTTTGCACCCAGCGCGCCCTGACGTAATACAAGGTCGGACCCCAGGATCAGATCACTCATAACAGATGTCCGCTCTTGATCCGTTTTACAGAAAGGTAAAATTCATTATGCGGGTTGGTCGGGAACTGATGCGCTACACGTTCGGCCACATCGATACCCAATGCCTGAAGTGCGGCGACCTTATCCGGGTTATTGGTCATAAGGCGCACCTTGCCATAGCCCAGCATTTTCAGCATGCGGGCGGCTGGCTGAAACATGCGTTCATCTGATTCAAAGCCCAGTCGTTCATTGGCCTCGACGGTATCATACCCTTGGTCCTGCAGCCGGTAGGCGCGCAGTTTGTTGATCAGGCCGATGCCGCGCCCTTCCTGCGCCATGTACAGGACAATGCCGCCGCCCGCCTGTTCCATGGCGGCAATGGCACCCCGCAATTGTTCACCGCAATCACATTTCAGCGATCCGATCAGATCGCCGGTGAAACATTCTGAATGCAGGCGGGTCAGAACCGGTGCATCCAGTGGCGGGGCGCCCACCACGATTGCCAGATGTTCCGGACCGCCGTCCAACGGGCGAAACGCCACAAGTTTGCTGTCGGGCGCATCAGCCAGCGGCACGCGCGCGGTAACAATCGGGACCAGACTGGCAGCGTCGGCCAGTTCATAGTCATCAATTGCCATTGTTGATACCGAGAGATAGCCGGAAACCGCATGATCGGACGACAGGGGCGCAATCAGAATGGCGGGTAATAGCCGCGCCAGTTTTGCCAGCCGGACGCCGGAGGTCCATGCCCCTGGGGTTTTTTCCAGCCGTTCGGCATGAAAGGGGCCCTTAAGGGGTGTTGCCAGATCAAGGCAGGGATCCGCCAGTGCCTGAATGGTGTCCGGGGCAAACTGGTCCGATCCCACCAGTGCCACCACGTCCGGTGTGTAAAGCCGGATTTTCAGCGTCATAGCGCGTCGGTGCGTTAAGACCAGCCGCAGCGCCGGGCCACCTTTCGCGCGCATCAGCTCAAGTCCTGGCCGCTGAACCAGTTCTGCCGCCAGAAAAAGATACGAACCTTCATCGCTGGCCAGCACTACAGGCATGCCGCGGCGCAGATCACCGATCGCCCGGTCAACTTCGATCAATGCCTGTCCCGGCAGGCCGGTTGCATCATGATCTTCGGGTGTTCGCGACATGTTCTGCTGAATTATTCCCGGTTGATTTAAAGGCTGGCTGACCTGATCTTAGGTCACCCCGTGGTCTAACATGGGGCCATGGCGATAAGAAAGAGCGGGCGATCATATGCCAGCCGATAAGAGCAAAGGCAAAAGCATTGGGAAAGCAGCGTCTCTTACTGGTCGAAAGCGATCCTGATCTGCGCGAGGCGCTGGGTGAACAGCTTGACCGGGTGGATGATTTTCAGACACAGCGTTTGGATCGCGCAACCGCGGCGCTGGCACTTATGGAAGACGGCAGACCCCATCCGGGTCTGATATTGCTGGACGCGCATCTGCCTGATCTGGATGGTGCGGCGGCAAGTGCTGCCCTTCGCGCGCTTGGCGTGCGCTGTCCCATCATTCTGCTGGCCGCGCGTGATGATGATGATGAAACCATCCGCGGGCTCAATGCTGGCGCCAATGACCATCTGGTAAAACCATTGCGATTTGGTGTGCTGGTAGCACGCATCCGCGCGCAATTGCGCTCATTTGCCGATGATGATCAGCGTGTTGTACGTGTCGGGCGGTTTCGGTTTCATGCCATGGACCGCCTGCTGGTTGATGATGCCGGCGAAGGCCTGCGACTAACCGACAAGGAATGTGCGATTCTGAAATTCCTCTTGCGGGCCAATGGCGAGGCAGTCACCCGTGACGTGCTGTTACAGGAAATCTGGGGCTATGGTGCGGCGGTATCCACACATACGCTTGAAACTCATATCTATCGCCTCAGGCGCAAGATCGAAATTGATCCCACGGCCGCAAGGCTGCTTGTCACCGACGGTGGTGGCTATAAGCTGATGACATGATTAAAGCTGATCAATGTCCTGCCTGTGGCGACAAAGCCCGTACCCGGCGGTTTGCCGATGGCACCTTCACCCTATGGATCTGCAAGGGCTGCAATCTGGGTTATTGTGACCCTCTTCCAGATCGCGCGAGGCTGGAAGAGGCCTATACGGATGCCTATGCCGGGGCGACGGAAGGTTATTTTTCCAAGGTTGATCGCAAACTGGCTCGTTCACGCGGTCGGGTGCGCCACATGGCGCGTTATCTGAATCCGACAATCCCAAAAAATGCCGCACGCTTTCTGGATGTGGGCTGCAATGGCGGCTTTATGGTTCAGGCGGCGGTTGAACGCGGATTTGCTGCCCACGGACTGGACCCTGACCCCGTGTCTATCGCCTACGCCAAGGCCCATTACCCGAAGGGCCATTTCACTCATTCTTTTCTTGAAGATTTTCAAGCGCGTGCCGGTTTGCAAAGCGACGAACGCTTTGATGCGATCTATTGTTCTGAGGTGATCGAACATGCGCCCGATCCCAATGCCTTTGCTGCGGCCCTTGCGTCACTGGCGGCCCCGGGGGCTGTTTTATATCTGACAACACCCGATCTTGGTCATCTGATGGTCCCGAAAAATCTGGCAAAATGGGATGCCTATTGCCCGCCGGATCATTGCCTGTATTTTTCGCGCACCAGTCTTGGTGCCCTGTTGTCCCGGCACGGTTTCACGCCAATGGCGTTCAGGCTGGCAATAAAGCCCGGTATAAAAATACTTGCCCGTCGAATCAGTCACTTATGATGAAATGGGGTGTCAGGTCCCCTGTTTCGTCTCCTGGCGACATAATTATGTCGTCCCACGGTGGTCTCATAGGCTGACCCTCTGATTCGGGAATGGGGGGCAAGCTATAAAGATAGTTAAGCGCGGGTGGTCAGGGAAATCACAAAGCCAATGGTCCAGATCAAACAAATCGCCGTGATATTGGCTGGTGCATGGGGCATCATCGGGCTGTTTTTGGGCCTTGGACTGATCTCGTCCAGTGTGGCATTCGCCCTTGGGCTGACGCTGGGACTGGCGGTGACTGCAGCCGTACGGTTGGGCATTGATGCAAGGCCAGCACCCCTGGCCGAGACCATACAATTGGCCGACCGCGATCAATTGCAATCTGCGCTTGGTGAAGCGGTATTGTCCCGCCTGCCGGACCCGGTCCTGGTTCTGGATGCGCTCGGTCGGGTTTTGCGTGCCAGCCCGGCAGCCATTGCTCTTTTAGGGGATAATCCGACGGAACGTCCACTGGCGGCGTTTTTGCGCGCCCCTATCCTGCTTGATGCCATTGATGCGGTATCCAATGGCGCGGACTTGCAGGTGATCGAACTGACCCTGCGTGTGCCGGTCGAACGCCATCTGGAAGTGCGGTTGGTTCGGATATCTGACCCCGGTGCGCGTCGGTCGCCGCTGCTGATCCTGTTTCACGACATGACGGCGGTAAAGCGTGCCGAGCGTATGCGTGCAGATTTTGTGGCCAATGCCAGCCATGAGCTCAAAACCCCGCTGACTGTGCTGTCGGGCTTTATCGAAACCCTAGAAGGGCCAGCGCGCGACGATGAAAAGGCGCGGGCAAGGTTTTTGGCAATCATGCGCGAACAGGCAGGGCGCATGGCGCGGCTGGTGAATGATCTGCTGTCGTTGAGCCGCATCGAACTCAATGAACATCTGGCACCGCGGGATCTTGTGGATCTGGGGGCAATCGTGCGCGATGTGGCAGATGGTCTTGCAATGGTTGCAACCTTGAACAAAACGTCAATTCAGCTGCGCCTGCCCGATGCCTGTTCCCCCGTTTATGGTGACCGTGATGAACTGGTTCAGGCAATCCAGAACCTGATCGACAATGCCATCAAATATGGCAGGCCTGGCCGCCCGATTGATGTCATTGTGACTGATGCGCCCAATATGGGTGGACAGCAGCGCCAGTCACTAACGGTGCGCGATTATGGTGATGGCATTGCCCGCGAACATATTCCGCGCCTGACTGAAAGGTTCTATCGGGTGGATGCCGTGCGTAGCCGCGAACGGGGTGGCACGGGCCTTGGCCTTGCCATCGTCAAACACATCATCAACCGCCATCGCGGCCAATTGTCGATTGAAAGCATCGTCGGCGAAGGTTCGCAATTCACGATTATATTGCCCGCAGCTCCTGAGGCTGCCCAACAGATGGAAGAGCCGGGCACAACTTCCCCAGACCCGCCAATTGCCGGTCGACCAACAAAAATGCTTGGTGTCGTCTAGTTTTTTTCGGACAGCCATCATCGGAACGTAAATTGTTGTGAAAACGATAGGCCAGACTTTGTCGTTAAAATGTCATATAACCGTCGCAATTCTTTGGTCCGCCCAGATTAGTATCGTTTTTCTGACAGGCGGGAATCGGATGTGTGCGTTTGATATGCCGAGGAGGCAATGATGGCTGAACATATGATCAAGGCTTATGAAGACGAACTGGCCCGACTGTCAGGTCTGCTGGCGCGCATGGGCGGTCTGGCCGAGGCGCAACTGGCTGATGCCATTGATGCGATTGTGCGCCGGGATGTCGCGTTGGCCGACCGGATCATTGAAACCGATATCCAGATTGACCAGCTTGACCGCGAGATCGAGGCATTGGCCGTGCGGCTTCTGGCCCTGCGCCAGCCCATGGGCCCCGATCTGCGCCAGATTGTGTCCGCAAGTCGCATTGGCACCGACCTGGAGCGGATCGGTGATCTGGCCAAGAACCTGGCCAAGCGGGTCCCGATCCTTAGCCAGGCAACCCCGATGCGGGCTGTGCGCGGGCTGGAACGTATGGGGCGTCAGGTTCTGGGCCAGCTGAAAGATGTGCTCGACGCGCTGTCCGCGCGCGATGCGGATGCTGCGCGTATTGTCTGGCAGCGCGATGAAGAAATCGATGACATGAACAATTCGCTGTTTCGCGAATTGCTGACTTACATGATGGAAGATCCGCGGACGATTACCGTCAGCACCCATCTGCTGTTCATCTCGAAAAATCTGGAACGCGTTGGTGATCACTGCACCAATATTGCCGAAACCATCCATTACCTTTCCACCGGATCTACATTCGAGGGCGATCGTCCAAAAGCTGTTGGTGCCTATGACACTTCTGATGCGACAGGCGATCCGGGCGAAGGATGAAAACATACTGTCCTCTGTCTCAATGATGCCGAAAGAGGTTAGCTAATGACGCCCAGTATCCTGTTGGTCGAAGACGAAAGTGCGGTCGTCGAATTGCTGCGATATAATCTCGACCGTGCGGGCTATGAAGTTACTGTTGCGATGGACGGCGAAGAGGCCCTGCTGCTGGCCTGCGAGACCAAACCCGATGTGATCCTGCTTGACTGGATGTTACCCAATCTGTCCGGAATCGAAGTCTGCCGTCGTCTGCGTCGTGATCCAAACACACGCAATACGCCGATCATCATGCTGACTGCGCGCGGCGAAGAATCCGACCGTATCCGCGGTCTGGATACGGGGGCAGACGATTTCATTGCCAAGCCGTTTTCAATGAATGAACTGATGGCGCGGTTGCGCGCTGTGATGCGCCGCATCCGTCCAGGACTTACCGAAGATGTGACCAATTATTCTGATCTGACACTGGACCGCGCGGCCATGCGGGTGCGCCGGTCGGGCCGCGATATTCATCTGGGGCCGACAGAATTCCGCCTGCTGGATTTCTTTTTACAGTTTCCGGGTCGGGTTTTCAGCCGCGAACAATTGCTGGATGCGGTCTGGGGTCCTGATGCCGATGTGGAAGCGCGCACGGTTGACGTGCATGTGGGCCGGTTGCGCAAGGCGATCAATGGCGACAGCGATTCTGACCTGATCCGTACCGTTCGTTCAGCCGGTTATGCACTGGATGGCGGCGCACTGCGCTGAATTTATCGAATGCCATATTGTGCCAATTGGCGCATGAAATTTTCGCGGGTGGTGAAAACCTCGGCACGAAAACCAGCAGCCCTTGCGCCATCCACATTGTCTTCGCGGTCATCAAAAAATAATGAGTTAGCCGGTTTTATTTTTGCACGTCGCGCCACCAGCTCAAAAGCTGACACGTCAGGTTTCACCACGCCGAGTTCATGGCTGAGATAGGATTCCATTTCGGCCAGAATCCCATTGCTTAGTCCGTTGCAATAGTCCCAGTGCGGCGCATTGGTGTTGGAAAAAATCATCACCCGATAGCGACGCCGCAGGGCATTGACCGCCATCAGCATCAGGCTGTCCAGCGCGAAATGACAACACCAGTCATCCAGAAACCGGTCATAATCGCGGGCATAACCCAGCTCGCTCACCAGTGCGTGATGCAATTGTTCAATTGATGCCTGCCCGGTGCCATAACGCCGGTCATGGGCAAACCCATAAGCCAGGCGCGCATGGGCATCATGGGCGCTGCAGCTTTTTGCAATGGTCTGATGAAGAAGATCATTGTCATGGGCAACAATCACATTGCCGAGATCAAAAACCAGACTTTCAATTGCCACAGCGCCCATTCACTTTCTGTCGTTCACGCGCAGCTATTTCACGACCGCAGCATTTGCCTTGATCGGGGTTGCGGTATCGCCTTCGGCGGCACGGTATTTGATGTATTCGTGGATGGCGTCGGACTGTGCCTTGCTGATCCATTTCTTCATCGACACCATGCCATTGTCCGCCAGAATGCCGCCCATTACGATTGCATCCCATTGGTCATGGAATGAATTTGGCATGGTGCGCAGATCGGGGATTGAGCCACCACCAACCGCACCTATGCCATGGCAACCCACACAATGCTTTCCATAAAGGGTTTCACCCGCCTTGAGATATTCCAGCTTGGCGTCGGTCTTGGGTGGGTTGGCTTCGGTCACCGGTACCGGGGTAGGTGGCAACACGGCACTGGCACCGGCTTTGAATACCAGCAGGCGGCCATAGGACACGACACCGGCAGCCTTGGCCGCACGTCCGCCCACCAGTCCGCCAGCACCACCCCAGCCTGCCATCAATGCCACATGCTGGACACCATCCATCTCAAAAGTCATGGGTCCGGCGATCACACCCGTGCCCGCCGGGCTTTCCCATAACTGATCGCCATTATCCGCGCGATAGGCAATCAGCTTGCCATCACCTGTACCCTGGAACACCAGATTGCCCGCCGTGGACAAGGTGCCGCCATTCCAGAAACCCCACAGGGTCTTGCGCCAGGCCTCCTTGCGGGTGACCGGGTTCCACGCCATCAGCGCGCCTTTAAGCAGTTCCGGCGGTGCATCAACCGAGGCCGAGAAATTCGCCCCCATATTGGTGGCACCGGGCCGGTTTTCAAAGGCATCATCCGGGGCATAGATCGCAGGCACATCCATGATCGGCACATAGACCAGACCGGTCTTTGGGCTATAGGACATTGGCTGCCAGTTATGCCCGCCCAGATACCAGGGGAACACCACGGCTGCCTTATCGGCCCATTGTGCTTCCTTGGTCTGGATGGGTTTGCCATTGGCATCCATGCCCGAAGCCCAGTTCACGGTGACGAACGTGTCGGCTGAAATGAGCTGACCGGTTTTGCGGTCCAGCACATAGAAATAGCCGTTTTTATTGGCCTGCATCAGCACATCGCGCTTCTGCCCGTCAATCATCAGGTCGGCCAGGATGATGTGCTGATTGCTGTCATAATCCCAGGTATCGCCCGGTGTGTTCTGATAATGCCATTTCAGCAATCCGGTATCCAGATCAATGGCCACAATGGATGACAGGTACAGGTTATCACCGCCATCAGGGCTGCGGACATATTTGCTCCAGGTCGACCCATTACCGGTGCCCGCATAAAGCAGGTTCAGCTTTGGATCATAGGCAATGCCTTCCCACATGGTGCCGCCACCGCCGAACTGCCACCATTTGCCGGTCCAGGTTTTGGCGGCATCTTCCATGGCCTTGTTCTCAAATCCTTTGGCGGGATCACCGGGCACCGAATAGAACCGCCACAGCATTTTGCCTGACTCTGCGTCATAGGCGGAAATATAACCGCGCACGCCATATTCAGCGCCGCCATTACCGATCAGCACTTTGCCATTCATGACCCTTGGCGCAGCTGTGATGGAAAAGGGCTTTGATTTGTCAGTTGTCTGAATGTCAAAAACCACCTTGCCGGTTTTTGCATCCAGCGATACCAGCCGACCGTCAAAGGTCGCGAGGTAAACCCGGCCCTTGTACATGGCCAGACCGCGGTTGACGACGTCACAGCAGGCAAGAAAACCGCGCTTGCGCGATACCTTGGCATCAAACTTCCAGACTTCCTTGCCGGAGCGGTCACAGGGTCGCCCTGGTGCGCGGCGTTC
>CAISDR010000264.1 GCA_903884125.1 uncultured bacterium | reverse complement strand
GGATGTGCCGGTGGAAGCCCGGATTGTGTCAGCCCATCGGACCCCGGACCGCCTGGTCGCTTTTGCTAAGGGTGCTCAAGCGGCAGGTCACAAGGTGATCATCGCAGGCGCTGGTGGTGCTGCACATCTGCCGGGCATGGTTGCTTCAATGACTAATCTGCCGGTGTTGGGCGTGCCTGTTCAATCGCAGGCCCTGTCGGGCATGGATTCGCTTTTGTCGATTGTCCAGATGCCCGGTGGGGTTCCAGTTGGCACGCTTGCCATCGGTAAGGCGGGTGCAATCAATGCCGGGCTTATGGCGGCCATGATATTGGCCCTTGCCGACCCGGCGCTGGGGCAGCGTCTGGAGGCTTATCGGGGTAGACAGACTGCTGATGTGGCCCTGATTCCCAAATAATTATTTGTTACCGGCAGGGTCTTTCATGTTGGCTCCAGGCAGCACCATCGGCATTTTGGGCGGCGGCCAATTGGCGCGCATGATGGCGCTGGCCGCCGCGCCGCTGGGATTTCGTGTACATATTCTGGCACCGGAATCCGATTGTCCGGCAGCGGATGTCAGTGCCTTTCATCTATGTGCTGATTACACGAACGAGGCAGCGCTGGAACAATTTGCTGGCGGCGTCGATGCCGTCACCTATGAATTCGAAAATGTCCCGCTCGTTGCCGCCAGGATATTGGCCAACCGCGTCCCAATCTGGCCAGATCCACATGCACTTGCTGTTTCCCAGGACCGGCTGGTAGAAAAACAGTTTCTGAACAGGTCAGGGCTTGCAACCGCGCCATTTGAACCGATCGATCACGCGGATCAGATCCCGCTTGCCCTGGTGCGACTGGGTCTGCCGGCTATTTTAAAAACCCGTCGTATGGGCTATGACGGCAAGGGTCAGGTCCTGATCAGATCAGCTGACGAGGCCGCTCGCGCTTTTGCGGCAATCGGTCAAAGCCCCGCGGTATTAGAAGGCTTTGTGTCATTCCAACGCGAAATCAGTGTGATCGCTGCTCGTGCGATATCAGGACAGATCGCCTGTTATGATCCCGCGTGGAACCGCCACGATGATCATATTTTGCGCCAGTCCCTGATACCTTCGGGCTGTGGTCCGGAAATTGAATCCGATGCTTTGGCAAAAGCAAAAAAAATTGCCGAGGCGCTGAATTATGTTGGTGTGCTGGGTATTGAATTTTTTGTCACCGCGGATGGACTGCTGATCAACGAAATTGCGCCGCGGGTTCACAATTCCGGTCACTGGACGATAGATGGCTGTGCGCTTTCACAGTTTGAACAGCACATAAGATGCGTCGCTGGTTGGCCCTTGGGTCCCGTGATACGGCATGCGGATGCGATCATGGACAATCTGATCGGCGATGATGTGCTGAACTGGGCCGAACTGGCCCATGATCCGACGGCGCGACTGCATCTATATGCAAAGGGAAGCCCGCGACCCGGCCGCAAAATGGGTCATGTGACGCGGCTTTATCCAATTGGGCAGCGGCCAGAGTAATAAACGGCAAAATTACCGCGCGCCGCGGTAACGCCAGCGTGCAAATGAACCGGCCAGATCGGGCAGTTTTGTCAGATATGACGCGGCCTTTGCCTTGGCCTTTTCGATCTGCATGACATCGTTGATGCGCCGGTCGATGAAATCCCGTGTCTGCTGAAAGCCTTCGCTGTCGTCCTGCAACCAGAACAGCGTTGTTGCACTTAGCACACCGCCCAATATCAGGCGCTTGGTATAGAAATTATAATCGGTTGCAGTATCGCCTGCAGCCAGCCAGATGACATCGACGGTGCGATAAAGACTCTTACTTGCCGCAACCAGATGGCCGGGCAGTGCAAAAAACTGGATCAGCTGCCGATAAACTTCCCGCTCGCCTGCGATAAGATCAAGACGGGCATTGAGTGCGGTCGCAATGCGCTGGCGGATTTTCATGGCTGGCAGATCCAGCAATTCCAATGCCGATAACAGGCGCTGATCCAGGCGGTTTGTGTAATGCACAGCCAGATCAAGCGGGCCACGCGGAAATGCCATCGCCACCAGATCGCCATCAAGTCCCGCGCGTCGGGTGGCAGCGGAAAGCGTTTTGTGGCTGAAACCGTCGAAAGCCAGGTCCGCCATGGCCACCGTCAATATGGTTTCGCGAATGTCTTCCATGCTCATGGTTTGTCCGATTTCAGCCGTTACTGGTTGCTGCCATCTGTGGCAGGCCATGGCGCATCTCACTGGTGAATATTAGCATGGACAGGTCATCCATGCGCTGGGGATACAATATCCCGTTCAAATGATCGCACTCGTGCTGAACGACGCGGGCGTGAAAACCGCGGGCGATGCGGCTGATCGGGTGCCCGTTCAGGTCAAAACCCGAATAGCGCAAATGATCCGGGCGCGGCACCAGGCCGCGCAGGCCCGGCACGGACAGGCACCCTTCCCATCCATAGGAAATTGCCGGCGACAGGATTTCGATCACCGGATTGATCAGGACGGTCAAAGGTGCGGTGTGGTCAAACGCCTCGTCACCTTCCAACGCCGCTGTCGGGGCGCGTTCGGGCGGGGCCTGGAAAATCACGACTGCCAGACTTTCATGGACCTGGGGGGCGGCAAGCCCAGCGCCATTGGCATCAACCATGGTCTCAATCATATCTTCAACCAGCGCACGGATGGCCGAATCGGTGGGGTCGGGCACAGCGCTGGCTGGCTGCCGTAATATGGGGTGGCCCATAAGGGCAATTTTCCGAATTGTCATAACGAATAATATAGGGACTTTGTTGCCGGATTGCGAGACCGTGAGGTCCGGCAACATTGGCAGGGACAATTCAATGGCGTTTGTAATTTTATTCAATAAAATTTGGCGTTAATATTAAGAAATCTGCGTTAGATTTATTATTAATATTAACGTAATGTCTTTTTCACATT
>CAISDR010000263.1 GCA_903884125.1 uncultured bacterium | reverse complement strand
CGGGGCCATTCCATGTCGGACCCTGCCAAATACCGCACCAAGGAAGAGGTGGATCGGGTCAAGACCGAACGCGATCCCATTGATCATGTTCGAAAATTACTGCTCGATGCCCGGATGGTTTCTGACGATGATCTCAAAGAGATCGACCGCGAGGTAAAGGCGATTGTGGCCAAATCGGCTGAATTCGCCCAGGCCTCGCCAGAGCCAGCCGCATCCGAACTTATGACCGATATTCTGCTCTAGGAGCGGCCGACCCATGCCAATCGATATTTTGATGCCCGCCCTGTCGCCCACGATGACCGAAGGCCGTCTGGCCAAATGGCACATAAAACCCGGCGACAATATAAGTTCCGGCGATGTGATCGCCGAAATTGAAACCGACAAGGCCACGATGGAGGTCGAAGCGGTTGACGAAGGCACTGTGGTCGAAATTCTGATCGCGGAAGGTACTGAAAACGTTCAGGTTAATGCGGTGATCGCCCGTATTTCGGGTGAAGGCGGAGCGCCCGTCGCGCAAGCAGCGCCTGCAGTTCAATCCGCACCCGCAATCACTCAGCCTGCAACGGTAAAGGCAAGCCAGAGCGATCCTGAACTGGGTGAAACCCAGCCCCAGACAGTTCGCGAAGCCATTCGCGATGCCATTGCCGAAGAAATGCGCAAAGATGCCGCCGTATTCCTGATGGGCGAGGAAGTCGCCCAGTATCAGGGGGCCTATAAGGTCAGTCAGGGCCTTCTGGAAGAGTTCGGCCCGAAACGGGTTATTGATACCCCGATCACGGAATATGGTTTTGCAGGGCTTGGGGTTGGGGCGGCTTTCGCGGGCTTGAAGCCTGTGGTCGAGTTCATGACATTCAACTTTGCCATGCAAGCGATTGACCACATTATAAATTCTGCCGCCAAGACGCTGTATATGTCGGGTGGGCAGATGGGCTGTTCCATTGTATTCCGTGGCCCCAATGGTCCCGCTTCGCGGGTCGGGGCACAACATTCACAGTGTTATGCGTCCTGGTATGCCCATGTCCCCGGCCTGCGGGTGGTGGCACCTTACAGTGCTGCAGACGCCAAGGGCCTGATGAAAGCAGCCATTCGCGATCCGAACCCGGTCGTGTTTCTGGAAAATGAGATCCTCTATGGCCGGACGTTTGATGTGCCTGTATCGGATGACTATGTGGTGCCATTGGGTAAAGCGCGTATTGCCCGGCCCGGCCGCGATGTCACGATTGCAGCCTTTTCCATTTCGGTGGCCCATGCGCTGGCCGCGGCCGAACTGGCGGCAGCCGAAGGGATTGAGGTTGAGGTGATCGACCTCAGGTCCCTCAGGCCCCTGGACAGCGAGACGCTGGTGGAATCCGTCAAGCGCACGGGGCGTCTGGTCACGGTCGAGGAAGGCTGGCATTTCGCGGGGATCGGGGCCGAACTGGGGGCCATCGTACAGGAACAGGCTTTTGATTATCTGGATTCGCCGACCATCCGGGTGACGGGCAAGGATGTGCCCATGCCCTATGCGGCCAATCTGGAAAAGCTGGCCTTGCCACAGGTGGCGGATGTGTTGGCGGCTGTCAAAGCCTCAGTCTATCGCTAGGAGGGCGGATTAATGCCCATAGACATTCTGATGCCAGCCCTTTCGCCCACCATGACCGAAGGGCGGCTGGCCAAATGGCATAAAAAATCCGGCGACCGTATCGCCTCGGGCGATGTGATTGCCGAAATCGAAACCGACAAGGCCACCATGGAATATGAAGCCGTGGACGAAGGCATATTGGGCCAGATACTCGTCCCGGAAGGCACTGAAGGTGTTCCGGTCAATACCGCCATTGCGGTCCTGCTGGTTGATGGCGAGAAAGCTGATACCCCGCGCGCAACACCAGCACCCGCACCAGTGGTCACCGCTGTGGCGTCCCCCGTTGCCGTTGCCAGTCCAGCTGCGGCCCCAAAGGCGGTACCTGCTGGCAACCGGATTTTTGCAACCCCGCTGGCCCGTCGTCTGGCGCGCGAACGTGGGGTTGATCTGGCGCAGGTGGAAGGATCAGGCCCCCATGGCCGGATTATCGCCCGCGACGTCCCGGCATCCGCCGCCGGTCAAAAGAAACCCGTCCCAGCATCTGCGACCGGCACACGCCCGACATTGGCACCCATCAAGCTGGGCGAGGGCGATCGGTCGATCCCATTGGATGGGATGCGAAAGACGGTGGCCCGCCGTCTGACGGAATCGGTGCAGACCATTCCCCATTTCAACCTGACCATGGATGTGGAAATCGACAAACTGCTCGATCTGCGCCGTCAGGTGAATGCGGCCGACGAAAGCTACAAAGTCTCGGTCAATGACTTTGTGCTCAAGGCCTCGGCCCTTGCCCTGCAAAAGGTGCCGGAGGTTAACTGCTCATGGACCGACACGGCCATCATTCAGCACGCCCAGTCTGATGTGGCCATGGCCGTGGCCATTGATGGCGGTCTGATCACCCCGATCATCTTTCAGGCCCAGAACAAGTCGGTTTTCGAGATTTCGCGCGAGGCCAAGGATCTGGCAGAACGCGCCCGCACCCGCAAGCTGAAACCCGAAGAATTCCAAGGGGGTAGCTTTGCCGTGTCCAATTTGGGCATGTTTGGGGTGCGCTCGTTCAATTCCATCATCAACCCGCCCCATGCGGCAATCCTGTCCGTCGGCGTGGGCGAACAGCGCCCGGTGGTGCGCGATGGCCAATTGGCGGTCGCCAATGTAATGACGGTAACGCTGGCCATTGACCATCGGGTTCTGGGCGGGGCAGAGGGCGCGCGCTGGCTTCAGGCTTTCAAACAACTGATCGAAACCCCGATCCGGCTGGTGCTGTGATGACAGACAATTACGACATCATCATCATCGGGTCCGGCCCCGGCGGCTATGTGACCGCAATCCGCGCATCCCAGCTGGGGTTCAAGACTGCGGTCGTCGAACGCGAACATCTG
>CAISDR010000262.1 GCA_903884125.1 uncultured bacterium | reverse complement strand
GGAGCCGATAGAAATTTCAGGAGAGCCTAATTTGGTTAAATTAATTGAACAAATGTTTGGGTAAATTCAGAAATTCAAATTTGGCAACTATTTCCTGCTCAAGCAACGGCTGGGCGGACAGCCAGCGCGTCACTGCTATACTTCTCTGGCGGTCACTCTATAATCGGAATTAGGTACCTGTGGCATGCATTTTATCTGTGTCCTGATTTGACGAATAGCGATCCCGTTTTTCAGATTGATCCTGGGGATAAAATGCCAGACGTGCCTGTCCACCATATTTTTGGACTGCTGGCTGTTGGAGCAATTGTTTTGTCATCTGGGACCGGCAGCACGGGTCAGATGATCGCTTCGGCACAGGCTTCTGTTGATATCATAAGTGATGATCCAGAAGTCGCCAGAAGTTTAGCAGCATTGTTGCGCGCCAGCCGGTCTGTCATTTCCGCCAATCAGAGTCTGATCAACAATCCGGATATTGGCGACAAGGGTCTGAGTGGCCGGTCGATACTTGCCCTGGCGATTTCCAACTACAAAAAAACATCCGGCATCGATATCACGACAATCAATCCCAAAAGCCGCCAAGGCAGCCTGATTAAGGCCGAAATGGACTCTATTGTCTCGGTTATCGACATGGCACGTCCGTCAATTGATAAAAAGGGCACCGCATTCAAAGGATTTATACCGGCTATCTTTGCCCGACTGGTTGGCGAGGAATTCACGCGCCGGGCAAATGGCAAGGCCACAATAAAGGTGACTGCGCCCGACGAACTGGTCCGAAATCGCAAAGCACGCCCTGACGCCTTGGAATCTGATGTCATTACAACGAAATTTCTGAAGCCCGACTGGAGGCCGGGGGAACCTTATTCAGTAACCGACTCGGCAAATG
Organism: uncultured bacterium; assembly: GCA_903884125.1. Taxonomy (GTDB): domain Bacteria; phylum Pseudomonadota; class Alphaproteobacteria; order CAISDR01; family CAISDR01; genus CAISDR01. The sequence continues at coordinate 984 of CAISDR010000262.1, read as the reverse complement.
GAAAGACAACCTTCCGCATGATGGTTCCAGACTACTACGTACAATCGTGCCTTGACTGTCACGGCTCGCCCAAAAACAGTCTCGACATCACAGGTTACCCGCGCGAGGGCGCCAATCTTGGCGACTTGGGTGGTGTCATCAGTATTACCCTATACCGCTAAGGTCCCAACCTGTGAGACCGCAAATACCAAATCTTTCAATATCAGCCAGACTGTTTCTACTTTTTGCAACACTGCTGGGTGTAATGCTGGTCACGAATCTTTATCTGATCAGCGCATTGAGAGACGACGCTGATATATCACTCGAATTTTCGCACCAGAGTGAGGCGCTGGTGCAGGCTGACCGGGTCCAGACAGCATTTGGCGACATGCACTATTGGCTCACGGATCTGTCCGTCAGTCAGCTCGTCCATTCCGAACGACTAGCCAATGCAGCGCGCGATCAACTGAAAAAGGAACTGGATTCACTTGCCACATTTAATCCAGCAATCGCTGCCCAAATCGGAACCGAGGCACGAAAATTTGACGAGCTTGCCTCTCAGGCGGCAGATTCTTATGCCGCAGATCAGCGCGTGGTCGGAAACTCATTACTGGCACAGGCCCGTGGACATGGCCTTGCCGTCGACGCATTGTTAAACAGACTAAGTGAGGATCTCAGCCACAGCGCCCAACTCGCTCAACAGCGAATTGCGGCACGTAGCATTTCTCTTACCGAATTCTCGCTGTCGATCGTATTCCTTGCGATTGTTCTGGGAAGCCTGGTCACCTATGGCATTCTAAGATCCATCCTTGCACCAATGCGCGGTTTCGTACTGGCAATTCAGGCTGCCCGAAAAGGCGACTTTTCAGTCACGCTGCCACAGCCCACCGGCGACGAAATCGGTGCGATGAATCAGGCAATGGAAGAATTCCGGGTCAGTTTGTCCGAACGCGACCGCCTGGAAGCCGAAGCAGAACACCAGCGACAGACAATAATTGATGCCGG
>CAISDR010000261.1 GCA_903884125.1 uncultured bacterium | reverse complement strand
TTTTTTTGGCTGCATCAAGAAGATCCAGCTTTACATATTCCGATGCGGGGGCTGCCTTGGTCATCTTTGCGATGCCGTATTTTGCCATCGCATCGGTGGTGACCTGAATATGCTCAACACTGATATCGAATGAATAGGGTGCGTTTGATATTGCCGCCTTGAATTCTTCGCTACTTACCTGGCCCTTGAACATGGTCTGGGTCACATATTTTTCTGCCAGGGCAGGATCAGCGATAAATGACTTCGTGGCTTCGACAAAGCAACCCATGTATTTTGCCGCCAGCGCCTTGTTCTCGTACATTTTCTCGGACATGACCAGGGTTCGGGCCGGGCTGCCGACTGGCGTATCGTATGGACGTGGCAGTTCAACGCCAAAGCCCTGTACCACCGCCTGTGCCGACTGCGGTTCTGTCTGCATGATGGCGTCAAGATTTTTTGCCATCAGCGCCTGGTTAAGATCAGGATAGAGCAGATAGACAATATCCACATCTTTGCCGCCCTGTTCTGACCATGTCAGCCCGTTCTGCGCCAGTTCGGCTGCAAGTAAAATCTCCTGAATGCCACCGCGGGTGACACCGACCTTTTTGCCCTTTAATTCCCTAACCGTGCTGATGTTCAGATCGGGTCTGCGCAGCAATCGCGCGCCCCCGGTTGCAAAACCGGCAACGATATAGATCGGCACCCCGCCAGCGCGCGCCGAAATCGCCGCTTCGGAACCCGATGCCCCCACATCGATTTCGCCCGCCAGAATGGCCTGCATGATTTCGGTGCCTTTGGCAAAAACCCGCTCTTCCACCTTGACCGGGCATTTTGCCCCCATTTGTGACGTGTAGGATACCGCCCCGAAATGCGCGAGCTTCAGATTTCCCAGCCGCACCACGTCTTCGGCATTGGCGCCACCCGTCAACAACGCAGCAGCGATAGTAATCGCACTGACAAATTTGCCTGTTTTGCAAAAGCTGATGCTTTTCTGAATCCCCATCATTTTCCCCCTTAAAGCCCCACCTAGCCTTTAGGCCAAGACTAACGGCAAATTGTCATAACTTGCAATCAGTCCGCAGGGCGCAAGATCCCCGTTTCGGCCAGGCACCTGCTGCAATCGGATTAACTGTTTGGCAGGTCAGCACTATTTGCTATGCTGAGACCGGTTCTGGTTTCAATTCCCGATTGTCCCACAAGCAGGAGCCAGGCGCTGGCGGCAACTGGCAATTCAAATGGCGAAAGTGCTTTGAAGATGACACGCGACGAAGCACTGGCTCAGGCTGGCGAACTGGCTGATCAGGGTCGGTATGAGGAAGCACTGATTTCGCTTACGCTGGCCGAACAGGTTTCAGCGCTGGATCCGCATCTTCAGCGGCTGAAGGCGCGCGTTCTTCGCAGCCTGGGACGCATCAATGATGCGCTGATTGCCGATTTTGCAGGTCTTGCCTATCAGGGTGGAACGCCCACCCTTCACGCGCAATTGGGCAGCCTGTGCCTTCGTCTTGGTGACACGGCCCGGGCTGTTTCAAGTTTTGAAACCGCGCTGAGCCTTGATCCCGACGATGTCACGATCCGACAGCAGCTGGTCAGCGCTTTCAACATCATCGGTGACAAGAAAAACGTATTGCAGCACCAGCGGGAAATTTATCAGCGCCAATGCGTTGTGATCGAACCTTGTGAAAATCCCGTCCGGCGCGTGCTGATACCAGCAGTGCATGGTCTGGGCAATGTGCCGCTTGAAGCCA
>CAISDR010000260.1 GCA_903884125.1 uncultured bacterium | reverse complement strand
CCTGCGATATCAAAACCTCAATCTGGCGCAGCAAAATCACTATCTGCTCCGCGCTAAAACGCTTCTTCGGCATAACCAGGTTCCTTTCCAAGTCAGTTTCTATCAAACCGCTTGGTACAAAAAGACCCAGTCAGGTCAAATGGCTGCGGAACCTACAGCCCGGGATCGCGCTAAATTAAAGCGCCAACTGAATACGGCTGAAAAAAAGAGGGATGCGGAAGCGATCAGGAAGCTTCAGCGCCGGCAGATCAAGCTGCGCTCAACAATCAAAATTCGTCACAGACCGGAAAACGTTGCCTATCAAATTCTCGTGGATGGGTTGAGAGAACTTTTCAAGAAAATTTATTCTGTCGAGCCCCCAGCAACAATGGAACACAAACGTCTAACCGGGGCGGCTGCAACTTGGGAAAACATGTTGAAACAATCAGATGAATATCTGTCCAATCTATTACTCGATGGCGCTTCACTTCCAAAGAAGAGAAACATCATGCGTTATGCGAAGGCACGAATTAGGAGTTAGCGATGGTAATCGGCCTAATGCGATAGTTATCGGCCTGATTTATAGGAGTGACACTCTGCCGCCGATCTAGATGATCTTGCCTTTCGGTGTTCTGCCAAAAAGGAGAGGGAACGTGTCTAGATCAGAATATAAGCCCGAAGACCCATTGCTCAATGTGAAAGAAGCAGCAGCTGAAAGGGGGTGCGGGGTGAGCACCTGGTGGCGTGATGTCCGCGCGGGTTTGCTGCCTGAGCCCATTTATATAACCCCCAAAAGCCCACGCTGGCGGCTATCTGAGATTCAAGCTGCTATTGAGCGGTGCCCGCGTGGCAACGAAAATAGGAAAAAACATCCTGAAGCCCGTCCCATATGACGGAGGTAGGTAATGGCCACTAAAGCCAAATTCGGCCAGGCTAAGTTTGGCCCCCTGCCCATTCGCGCCATAAAGGATTTCCGGCTCAGTTCGCTTGAAGTCCGGCTGCTCGCCGCCATCGGTTTCCACGACCGCCTGTCCCTGTCTCGCGGCGCTGGCGCTGGGTGCTGGGCGGGTAACAAGAAGCTCGCCGATGAATGCGATTGCCGTCCCGATAGCCTGTCGGCGGCGATAACGGCGCTCGTGGTGAAAGGTTATGTGACCCGCGAACCGCACCCGATCAACAAGCGGCTGCGCGTCTATCGCGTGATCTATGATCTTGATGATAGGGCAAATACCAAACCTTCTGACGCGGACAATAGGGCAGATGCCCAAGTATCCGATGTAAAAAGCGCTGAAAAATTGCCGGCCGCCGCAATCGTTGGGCAGATACCCAACGAACCCCAGCCGACCATTGGGCAGCGAAAACAGGAAGTGCATGAAAGCAAAAATGGATCCGGCGTAGAATATATTACGCATAAGCGTGAAAATATTCTGCTTAAGCAGGAAGAATATTCCCCTAAGGGGCACCTTCCGCTTCGCGTCGGTGGCTGGCCAGGACCGCAGAGCCGGGTGAACCACGGAGCCACGCTGGCACTAATCGAACGAGGGCTGGAGGAAGGCTCCGTCCTTGATCCATCCACAAGGCAGGCCATCGAAGCGATCCTTGTCGAGACTGACACCGCCACTCCAATCAATCAGCAGGCAATCCGCATCTTAAAGACTTGGGGTAGCACCAACGTTGCCCGTCCTCGTTTATCCGTTCGATACCTTCCAATTTGATCAATGTGATCATCGGCGCAGGTGCTCTTTACAGCGATGGCTCCATACAGGTGCTACCGGGGAATAAAGATGGAGGTCGGCGCGTCAATAGTTATACTGTCCCTGATGAAGTCTATATCAAAATAAGTGGCATCGACTTTCTTTATTCCCAAGGCGTCTAGTTTCGTAGCGAATTGATTTGTTCTTTCATTGGCATCGTAATCAATTTTCGCGCTTTCGCCAATTCCTGGCATTATCCAAAAATAGATTGAGCCATCCTTTGGATTGGTAATCTGTATCTGAGTGTTTATGTAATCATATCGCTTTGTTATTCCATGAGCTTGATCGCGATTTTCACCTTTATGACTAACAGAGTAACTAACGATGTTTTCGCGGGGCATTTTTATCAACGCTGCTTCAAGCTTTTTTCCTCCGACGAGTCCAAAGAGCAGTTTTGGCGTGATGGACTCCGGTATATAGATCGTTACTTGGTCGCCAATAAAAAAGCAGAGAGCGTTCTTTCTGGCTACCTCCGAATATTGATCGAGCACCCCAAAAATCTTGCCTTGAACATAACATGCCGAGATGAGTTCCGGCGCTTGTCTGGGAAGTATCTTGTGCAACTTTTCAACATTCTTCGAATAAGAAATTTCGGCGTCGGTCAGGCTGTCTTGAAGTGTCCACTTCACCGAAACGCGAGTCACAACGGAAATTGAATTGCCATCTTTCGTTGGCGGCATCCAGCGCCAGTTACCTCTGATGTGATCACAGGCTACTTGGTCAAGTTGTGTCGAACCACTCGATGAGACGATTGAACAATTATCCACATCGCCTTTGGTGGTGACCTGGATTTCCATCAGCGTGGTGCCCTGCTTTCCTTCCTTCCAAGCGTCTACGGGCCATGGCGGAACGGTGTGGGTCGCCATGATTGGAATAAGCGAGTCCGATCTGACTG
>CAISDR010000259.1 GCA_903884125.1 uncultured bacterium | reverse complement strand
TGCCGGTGCGGCGGGGTTCTGGGCATTGTTTTCACCATTGGCCGGCGCAGGCGGTGCGTCAGCTGGCGTTTTGGCAGGCAGGGTCGATTCGGATACCGGCACCGCATCCAGGATCGATGTCGGTTTGGCCGAGCGCTGACCGATGACGGTCAAGGTCAGGCTGGTCACCATAAACAGTCCGGCAAGCACAGCCGTCAGACGCGCCAGCGGATGCGCTGCCGCCCGGCGCGCGCCAAATGCCTGCGCATCACTGGGGGTAAGGCCCGATCCTTCAGACCGCTGCAACAGCACGACAATCACGATCAGGATCGCAATCATCAGATGGGCAAACATAACCGCATAGTACATGATTTATTGTTAATCCCTTGAAGTGAAAGGCTTTTTTGGCATTTCACTCTTAAAACTTGCCGTTGAGGCTTTATTCCGCCGATGAAACAGGCTGGTCGTTTACACCAGCACGGGCCAGATTGCCAGTGGGAACACGAATCCCATTGCCCATGCCCGGCGGCAAGCACCTAAGCCGCGCTGGCGATCGAAATCCGACCGACCCGGCCAATTGCACGATGGGACCCAGCCGCAAATGAACCTTTTCCTGAATCTCTCCGAACTGCTGGCCGCGCTGGCCGTAATTTTTCTGGCGGCCAAAATATTTACAAACGCGATTGAACATGCCGGTGAAAGGCTTGGCCTGTCCGAAGGCGTGACCGGGTCGATATTCGCGGCGATTGCAACCGCATTGCCGGAAGCGATCGTCCCGATTGTGGCCGTATGCCTGGCACCGGGACTGGTGCTGGACAATGAGCATGTTGCCGTAGGCGCAATCCTTGGCGCGCCCTTGATGTTGTCGACACTTACATTCGTCATGCTGGCCATTGCCGCCGCGTTTAAATTCAATCTGCGCCATGAGCTGAAACCCGAGATCAGCGGATTTCGCAGAGACATGATTTTTTTTGCTGGCGCCTATGCCTGCGCTGCCGCAGCGCTTTACATCCCAACCGAGTGGACCGGCGGTCGATCACTGATCTCGGCCGGGCTGGTGGGTGGCTATGTTTTATATCTGTTTCTGACGCTCAAAGCATCGACCGGTCTGGTTGAAGGCGGCCATGGCACAAAATCGGACGAGGCGTTGTGGCTGACAAATCTGCGCCTGCCCGATAACGCCGTAATACTGACAGTACAGCTATCCGGCGCACTGGCCCTTCTGGTGTTTGGCGCATTCTGGTTTATCGATGGCGTAAAGGCGGGCGCGGAAATATGCGGCCTGCCCGTGCTGATACTGTCATTGCTGATCATACCAATCGCGACGGAACTGCCGGAAAAAATCAACAGCATCATCTGGATTCAAAAGAAAAAAGACACGCTGGCCTTTGGCAATATTTCAGGGGCGATGGTGTTCCAGAGCATGCTGTTGCCCGCCATCGGCATTACCCTGACACAATGGCAGCCAACGCCAATTCTTCTGCCGGGCGTCATCATCACCATGACCGCCGGCCTGTGGTTGCTGGCACTGGCTTACCATGGCAAAATCCGCATCTGGCACCTGTTGCCAAACGGCCTGCTTTATTTCGCCTATGTGCAGTTTGTCTTGCAATCGTGAAAAAGCTGCAAGCCGCATTCGCCAGAAAATGGCGATCCCTAGGGAAATGCAACGCCATTGATTTTATTGGCTTTTTTCTGAAGTTAGACAGATGACTTTCCCGGTGTGTTCCTTTTTGGATTGTTTAACTTTTCATGTTCATAACCGGCCGCTGCCGTGCCGATTGTTGATCCGCGCGGGACAATGAGCACCTTTGACCCTTTTTTGGCGCCCGGGACCAGACACGGGAGAGCACGGCCTGATGGACCGCTTTCTTCCTGATCTGGCGTAAAAAGGATAAATCAAATAAAAAGAGGCGGGGAAGCCCCCGCCTCTGAATTCTGGCCGGTAAGTCTTGCTAAGCCGCTAACTTGTAGTTTTCAGGGTTAC
>CAISDR010000258.1 GCA_903884125.1 uncultured bacterium | reverse complement strand
TCACCTTCTTGCGGAGATGGGGCTGAAAGGCGTGGAACTTCGTCCGCGCACTGCCTGCAAGCCGTTCTGGCACATGGATTGGGAGCCATTGTGGCGCGCTGCCGCGAGCACTGGCCTGCCGGTGCATTTTCATTCTGACATTTCGCGGCTGCGCGACAGCGGGAATTATGACGTCAAGCCGGATGAGGCCAATGGTGAGCATTACAAGGCCGTAACGGCTGCCTTGATCGCGTCGATCGGCAAGATGGTCAACGCCGAGGCGCTCGGCACCATGATTCTTTCGGGCGTACTTGATCGCCATCCTCGCCTGACCCTCGTAATGGGCGAATGCGATCTTGGCTGGATTCCGCATTTCCTTGAGCGAATGGATTTCTGCGTGACAGAGCGCGAGCACAGCACCGGCCTGTCGCTTCTGCCGAGCGAATTCTGGATGCGGCAGTGCAAGGCGACCTTCCAAAGCGACAAGATTGGCTTGCAGCTTATCAAGCAGCTGGGCGTCGATAATGTGATGTGGGGCAACGACTACCCCCATCCGGACGGGATCTGGCCGAACTCCAGAAACTCGTTGGCCGAACAGTTGGTGCCTTTGTCGGACGAGGAGCGGCACAAGGTTGTCTATGCCAACGCTGCCAAGCTTTATGGCTTCGACCCCGTCATGGATCGTTGAAGAGGACGCCGATGTCCAGCCAGGTCAGGATCCGAAGGAACAAGGTCAAGGAAAAATGGAAGGCCGGGCAGGCCTATTCCTGGGTATTGCTCGACCTCATGAGTGCTCAGCTCGTCGAGATGCTGGGCCTGGTCGGCTTCGACGCGGTAATGCTGGAGGGCGAACATGCCGCTCTGGACGAGGGGCAAATACTGGAACTCGTCCGCGCCGCAGAAATCGCGAATATTACGCCTGTCATCCGTTTGCGCTCGGTCAACTACGAACAGATCGGGCGGCTGCTTGATATCGGTATTCAGGGTATCCATGCAACGCACATCCGCTCGAAGGCCGAAGCCGAGCATCTGGTCAAATGCGCGACCTATCCCCCGAGCGGCGAGCGCGGCTTTGGCCGGTATTCGCGCGCGAACCGGTTCGGCCTGGCTGATGAGGCGGCCGCAATGCGCGACGGCAACGAAGCCGTCGCCCTGACGATCGCGATCGAGGATATTCAGGGTGCGGAGAATATTGAGGAAATCTGCACTGTCGAGGGGATCGACAGCATTGTCATCGGACCGTCTGATCTGGCCGCATCACTGGGCGTTCCCGGGGATTACTCGAATCCGCGGCTCCAGGAGACTATTCAACGCATCCGTGCGGCCATTGCAAAGTCGCGCTTTGCCGGGATTCCGCTGTTTGCCCGCGAAAAGGGCATCCCGAGTGCGGCAGCAAACCTCTTTATCGCCACGGCCTTTGGTGAACTGCTGGAAGGTAAGCGCGATTTCATGTCGATCGCTTATCAAGGCATAGACGGGACCGGCACAAAACCCCGCCAGAACTAGCCGGCCCGCCTTGGTAACCGGTCAACGGGCGTATGAGAAGTTGAACATGTCCTTCTGTTCAAACCCAGGCGATACCTCCCCGCGGGTCTTCATGGCCGCCATCTCGACCGACCAGTAGATGTCCGCGCCCTTCTGCTGGTCGACCACCAGCCGGGGATCGACATAGGGGTAGGAGGCCAGCACCAGTTCCGGGTCGCCGCCGAGATATTTGACCGCGACGGAAACCACACGCTCCTTGGGAATCGAAGGATAGGCAATGCTGGCTTCCCTGAGCGCTGTCACCATCTTGCGCACAATTTCCGGGTTTGACTGGGCCCAATCGGCACGAGCTATAAGCCCAACGTTCGGCGAAGCCCCGGCAACGCCCATGTCACTGGGCGCGAGGGCAATCCGGCCCGCCCCATTCGCGACTGCGATCGACGGGGTTGGCTGTGAATGCAGAAACGCATCAATCTGGCCGCTGAGCAGAGCTGCGGGCATGTCGTCACCGCTAAGGGTGACAAGTTTGACCGCCAGACCCTCAAGGGATGTGCCCTGGTCGCCCAGATAGTGGCGGAAGGTAATGATATGAGTGGAGCCGGGCGAGGTCACACCGATCCTGAGGCCCTTGAGATCGGCAACGCTCTTATATTCGAGCCCCTTTTTGACAACCAGATGGGTGGCGCCCGGTGCGCCCACTGCGAATACCGTCAGGATTGGTTTCTGCTTGGCGTCGATCGCCTGCGAGTTGAGGCGCGCGATGTCGCTTACCGTGCCGATATAGAAGTCAAGGTCACGTGACATAACCAATTGGGTACCCAGTGCGCCATCGCCCGAACGCACTACTGTGACTTTTGGAGCGATACCCTGGCGGGCATAAAAACCTTCCTCAATGGCGATCGGATGCAGGGCGAGTGATAAGCTGGATCGAAGCCACCCAATTTTTACTGTTGTTTCCTCGGCCAAGGAGGCGGTTGATGATAGCGCCGTCAACAGGAGCGCGGCGGCGGTACGGATCAAGGTTCGTCTGGCCATCATTCCCTCATTTGGTAATGTCATTGTCTAAAGATCAGGACGCCCTGACTTCCCACTTCTCAATGGTTCGTTTCTCAACCAAACGGACGATGAGAAACTCGGTCAGATAGCCAACCATGCTAATGAGTATCATGGCGGCCATCAGGTCAAGTGCCCGGAATTGAAACCTCGCCTCCATCAGCATGTAGCCGATACCCTCGGGCGATGCGAGCATCTCGCCAGCGACAATCATCCGCCACGCTCCACCGAGCGCAATCCTGAGCCCCGTCGTTATAAAGGGCACCGTGGCCGGCATTGTCACGCGATAAAACAATGAAAATCCTTTGGCGCCGAAGCATCGGCCGGCGTCCAGCAAGATTGGGCTGATCTGCCTGGCACCCGCTTCACCATTGAAATAAAGCGGAAAGACCGCAGTAGCGAACACCACAAATATAACGGCTTTGTCGCCGAGACCGAACCAAAGTATCGCCAGCGGAATCCAGGCGATGCCGGGTACGGGGTAGAACATCTTGACCACCGGCTGGATGAATTCCCGCACTACGGTGCTGCTGCCGGCAAGAAGGCCCAGTGGAATACCCAAAAGGGCTGCAAGGCCGAACCCAGCCATCGCCCGCTCGAAGCTGCGGGCGAGATGAAAATAAACATTGGGCCCGTAGAGCCAGCGGCGGTTGTCCAGAGTGAGCATTCCAAACACCCGCTCAACCACGGAGAGCGGTGAAGGGAGAATTAGAAAGAGGTCGTAGTAGACCGATGCGAAGTGCC
>CAISDR010000257.1 GCA_903884125.1 uncultured bacterium | reverse complement strand
GGAGTCAAAACTGAAGAACAGGTCAATGACCCTGGACAAGGGTCTTGGCCTTTCGCTTGATTCTGAAGACATCACCCGTATCGAAAATACCATCAGCGAGCACGCTGATGCTTTCTCCGGCAAAATTCTGGAACGTCTGCACGATCTGCGCGGACTGCTTGGCACCAATCAGACCCCGGACATGAAGCCGGAAGACCTCATCAGCAAATTGCGGGATGGCGCTTATGAGATCAAAAGTCTGGGAACGACTTTTGGCTTCCCGGCCATGACGATGATTGCCAAACTTCTACATGATTATGTGGACAAGCGCACAGAATTACCGCGCAAACAGCGCGAAATTGCCGCCGTTCATGTGGAAGCATTGTATGTGGTTCTGGCACAGCAACTGACCGCCTTGCCTATGGTAACCGAACAGGCATTGGTCAACGGGCTGGCCGCCCTTGCCCTGCGCTTTCCCTGATCTTTGATCTGCGCGCTGGTCCGGAAACGGTAGCTTACGAGGCAACTTCCCAGCGCTTGGCCAGATTCAAAGGCGATGCAATCATTGCCCCTGCATCATAGCCCCCGCCTGCGGCAAACCGAGCTTCCACCAGACGCGATGCGATATCGGTATTTGGGGCCCAAACCACATAAGTGCGCCCTTCGGCCCATGATTTGATTGTCAGCTTTTGAAGCGGCCGTCCTACCATGGACGGGTTGGTCACGGTTACCAGAAATTCCGTATCCGCCATGGTCCACCGATCGGACAGAAGATATATCGGCGCTTCAGCACGCAGGATTAGACAGGTTGTCTCTTCGCGCATGACTGTCAGATCTTTTGCAATCTGTTCCAGCCGACCTTTTCGGGCCTCGATTGTAGCAAGGGCGATTTCAAGCTGTTTTTCCAACTGGGTATAACGCATTTCCATACGTTCAACATCTTCGCGCACTTCGCGTGTGTGGATGGAAGCTCTTCGGATGCCGCGTGCGCACAATAGCAAAGCGCCAACGAAATAGAGCAAAGCGATCAGGATCCCAATGAATCCGTAAATTATTTCATATTTCACAACGCGACCTCGCCACCAAACTCAACCCGCCATTCCAGCTGGCTGGGGAATTTTTCAATCAGTTCGGCACGCGCGGTGTTGATATCTTCGGACCAGATCAGCACGTATCTGGGATCTTCCCAGAACGGATTGCCCGGTGGGGTCTCGCGCATGCGACGGGCACGCGCCAGCGCGGTATTATAGACAAATGCCTCAAACAGCTTGTTTGTCAGCAGCGGTTGGCCCATTTCGAAAAGCGGCAGCGGCTGAGATTTGGGAAACTGGTTTCGCTTTTCCAGCAGCGTTCGCAATTCACGTTCCCATCGCGATACTTCGGTATCAAGCCGGCGCACCTCATCCATGGCCATTTCGATTTCCTGGGTCTTGGCAATATCGCGCGCCTGATTTTCGATGATCTTTGCCTTGGCAGTTGTAACCGCAGGCATATTTTCCATAACTGTAGGAATGACTAGAGTCAGCACCATTGCTGCTGTACCAGCAACGCCAAAAAGGGCGATGGCAACAATGATTTCGGTCATTTCAAACGCAATCCAATACTTCTTTTGCGCGACAAAGCCCTGTGGCAACCACTAAAATACGCAACTTTTTGCACTGAATAAAAGTGCCGGGGGTAATGAAAATCAACCAGCCCCCGTCGACAATATATTGGCAACGATTTGGCGCAAGGTTGAATTTGCACACGTCCTCGATGAAATCAAAGTTTTGGCCCGCTAAGAACAGGATCAGGTAAGGCTGGCCACCAGCCGATCAGGTTAGGCCGCGGGATTGGGCGAAGCTGCCAGCCGAACCTGCTGGCCGTCAAATATGGAATCAAACGGATTGACGATTACTTTATCGTTGGCAAGCAGTCCGCTGATGATTTCAATCTGTGATCCGAAATCAAGTCCGACCTGCACCGGCTTTAGCGCCACAGCACCAAGACCTGTTGATGTATCCAGACTGGCCAAAACGGCCACAAACGGTCCCTCGGGGCGAAACAGCAGCGTGTTCACAGGCACTGAAAGTTTCCGATCAGTCACGGGCAAGTGAAACTGTGCTTCCACATAGGCACCAGCGAAAAGCACGTTGTCATCATTCGCAGCCTGCAATTCGACCAGCAGGGTTCGGGTCGAAGGATCAATCGCCTCGGCATTGCGCACAACGTCTGCTGCAAAAACCCTGCCCGGCTGGTCTGACGATCGAAGGTCAGCCTTGATACCCGTGTGGATCAGTGCGGCACTGGCCTGCGGAACCTGAACAAAAACCCTCAGCTTTGAAATATCGGCGATCCGGAACATTTCGGCCCCGGCACCTGAACCTGCATTGATCAAGCTGCCCACATCAACCCGCCGGGCAGTGATAACCCCATCGAAAGGTGCCGCCACCAGTCGAAACTGGCGCAATTGGCGCAATCGGGAAACATTGGCCCGCGCCGATGCTGTCTGTGCCGCCTTTGCATTTGCGTCTGCAATCTTTTCTTCCACCGCCTGACGCGAAACCGATCCGGACTGTCCCAGTGTTTTCCAACGGTCTGCTGTTGCCTTGGCCAGCGCCGCATTTGCCTCGATGGCATTCAGATCGGCTTCACTCTGACGCAATTGTTCGTCAACTTCGGGTGTTTCGATTTCCGCCAGCACCTGGCCCCTGGTGACCCGACCGCCGATATCGACTGACCATGATTTTATATAGCCGCTGGTTCTTGCAAAAAGGCTGGCCTCACTTAATGCCTTGGTGGTACCCGGCAAAGTTAGCGTGATCATTTCAGGTTCCGGTACAGGCGATACCACGCCTACAAGGGCAATAGACCTTGCCTCAGTCCGCCGGTTCAATTCAGCCTGTGCAACATAACGTTGGGCGCCCTGCCAGACAAAGACAACACCAACCACTACTGCAATGCCAAATCCCCACTGACGCATATTGCCAGCGCTTGGCCGCCAACGGGGCGGATGAATGCGACCGGGATCTGGATGGGTCATTCGGCAGCTCTCAGAAGCGCGCGGGCAGGATTTTCAACGCGGGCATGGATCAGACAGAAAACACAGGGAACCAATAGCAGGGTTGCGATAGTCGCAAGCCCCAGACCGCCAATGACTGCACGACCAAGTGGCGCATTCTGTTCGCCGCCTTCACCAAGTCCAAGGGCCATCGGGACCATGCCGATAATCATGGCAAGTGCTGTCATAAGTACCGGGCGGAAGCGGGCATAGCCCGCCTCGAGTGCTGCCGTCAAGGCATCGCGCCCGTTATCCATGCGTTCGCGCGCATAGGACACAACCAAAATTGAATTGGCAGTTGCAACACCCATGCACATGATCGCACCAGTTAAGGCTGGCACTGAAAGCGTCGTACGGGTGATGAACAAAATCCATGCAATACCGGCAAGGGCTGCGGGCAGTGCCGTGATTATGATGAAGGGATCAACCCAGGACTGAAAATTCACGACAATCAGCAGATAGACCAGCACAATGGCGAAGAGCAGCCCGGCAAAAAGACCGTTGAAGGATGTGACCATGGTAATGATCTGCCCCCGCGATATAACCTGCGAACCCTTGGGCAGTTTGGAATTCATATCTGACAGAATATTATTGAGATCACTTGCCACCGATCCAAGATCGCGATCTTCAACCGAGGCAAACAGTTCAACAACGTTCTGCGAATTATAATGTGAGACAACGGCAGGTCCTGTGCCATGACTGAATTCCGAGACGGCCCCCAGAATCTGATTATTGCCATTACCTGATGCCGATATCGGCAGGTTTTTCAGTGCATCAATTGAATCCAGACGATAATACGGGGTCTGTGTGACCAATTGATAGGAAATGCCTGACTTGGGGTTCAGCCAGAAATTCGGCGCGGTCTGACCTGACCCCGAAAGATTGACCAAAAGGCTTGAAGCGATGTCGCGTTCGGTCATGCCGAATTCCTGCGCCCTGAGGCGATCGACATTGATATGAATTTCCGGAAGATCAATTGCCTGATGCAGACGCAGATCAACGATTCCGGGAACCTTGCGCATGCGTTCCGCCATTTCAGCGGCAAAGGCGCGGTTTTCAGCGACCTTCTGGCCGGAGATCTGAATGTCGATTGGCGCAGGTAGCCCGAAATTCAAGATCTGGCTGACGATATCAGCAGGCAGGAAAGCAAACAGAACCCCCGGATAGTCAATTGCCAGCTTTTCACGCAGCATTCGTGCATAATCGGTGGTCGGGCGATGATTGGATTTCAGGGTAATCAGAATATCGGCATCCGCTGTGCCGATCGGTGCGGAATTCGAGTAACTGAGATTGATACCTGAATTCGGCAGGCCGATATTATCGGCCATCGATTCAAGTTCGTTTGCAGGAATAACCTGACGAATTGTTTCCTCGATGGAATCGCAAAGCCGGGCTGTTTCTTCGACCCTAAGTCCGGATCGGGCGCGTACGTGCAGTTTTAACTGTCCACTGTCGACCTGCGGGAAGAAGTCCTGCCCCAGCAGGGGAACCAGCAGCAACGACGCGGCGATTGCCGTTGCAAATATCAATACAAAGCGCCTGCGATTGAAAAGCATCAGTCCAAGAAATGTCCGATAGCGCCAGCGGATCAGCTGAAAGCCGCGCTCGAATCCGAAATGTATCTTCTGGAACACGCCCCAGAGCCCGGAGCGGATCTGCGGCGCATGATCATGGGCACGCAGCCAGTACATGGCCAGGGTTGGTACCAGCGTGCGTGAAAGCACATAGGATGCCAGCATGGCCAGAACGACGGCTTCGCCCAGCGGCACAAACAGGTATCGGGCCACGCCCGACAGGAAGAACATCGGCAGGAAAACAATACAGATGCAAAGTGTCGACACAAGTGCGGGCACCGCAATCTGTTGTGCGCCGGTCAGGATCGCCGGTTCTACATCCAGCCCGCGTTCAAGATGGGCATTGATATTTTCAATTGCCACGGTCGCATCATCAACAAGAATACCAACCGCCAGCGCCAGCCCGCCCAAGGTCATGATATTGATCGTCTCGCCCAAAGCAGAAAGCGCGATGATCGAACACAGAACCGATAACGGAATCGATATGGTGATAATCAGCGTCGAACGCCATGACCCTAAAAACAGCAAAATCATCAGGCCGGTCAGGCTGGCCGCAATCAATCCTTCCTGAACCACGCCGGATACGGCTGAACGCACAAACAGGGACTGATCAGTCACCGTGCCGATATTGAGACCCGGTGGCGCGGCCTCGCGCGCCAGCGGCAGGCGATCCTTGATCTTCTGGACAATATCAAGCGTTGAACTGTTGCCAATCTTCTGGATCGACATCAGCACCGCGCGCTTGCCATCCAGCCGCACAATATTTGACTGAACCGCAGCCCCGTCGCGCACATGGGCCACATCCCTGAGCCGGACAATGGTGTCATCCACACGTTTGATCGGAATATCATTGATCTGATCGGCAACCGATGGGCTGGCATTTAAAAGAATGGAATATTCGTAGGCTCCGATTTTCTGCGTACCTGTCGGTAAAATCGGGCTTTGGGCCCCAACGGCCAGATTGACATCCTGCGCGGAAATGCCATAGGCGCGCAGCGCGGCCGGATCCAGATCCACCTGTATCTGACGCTGGCGCCCACCAAAAGGATAGGGAATGGACGCACCCTGAACCGTCGCCAGTTGAGTCCGGATAAAATTATAACCCAGATCAAACAGATCCATTTCCGATAATTTGGTGCTGGTCAGCGCCAGCTGGATAATCGGAACCGACGATGCGTTATAGCTGACCAGATAAGGCGGGTTTGTGCCCTGGGGCATCTGACCCAGCGTGGAATTCGCGCTCGCCGTCAATTGCGAAATTGCAATATCCAGATTTACGTTGGGCTGAAAGAAAATCTTGACGATACCAATGCCCGGCAATGACTGGCTTTCGATATGTTCAATATCATTCACTGTCAGCGGGGCGGAGCGTTCAAAATTCCCTGCGATGCGTGTGGCCATTTCCGTGGGTGATAGACCACCATATCGATAGATCACACTGACGACCGAGATGTTGATATTGGGAAAAACGTCTACCGGTGTACGCAATATCGTCAGCGGACCCAGTATAAGGATCAGCACGGCCAGCACGATAAAGGTATAGGGTCGCTGTAGCGCGACGCGAACAATCCACATTGGGCTTCACGTTTCTCAGAACATTAGCAAACTTGAAAAAGAATCATATATATCAATGATTTAACTTGATGCTATCTGAATCTCCCATGGATAGGGTTCCACACACTAACGGATGGAGATGACAGTTGAAAGTCCGGTATTTTATGCCCGATAAGCCCCCACTTCGAACAGGTCTAACGCATGGCCGCGTCAAAAACCTGCGCCAGCGTTTCTTTTACCTGTGCCTGAATTCGGGCCAGATGGTCCGGGCCGATAAAACTCTCGGCATAGATCTTATACACGTTTTCCGTGCCCGACGGGCGTGCGGCAAACCAGCCGTTTTTAGCTGTCACTTTTATGCCGCCGAGCGAAGCGCCATTGCCCGACGCATGGGTTAATACCGCTTCAATTGGTTCACCCGCCAGGTCCTTTGCCGGATAGGTTTCAGCCGTCAGCGCCTTCAATGCCGCCTTTTGCTGCGGAGAGGCCGGGGTGTCTATGCGGGCATAGGTAGGTGCCCCCAGACGTTCGGTTATCCCGGCATAGGCCTGCGCCGGACTACGCCCGGTTACCGCAGCAATTTCAGCGGCCAGCAGGCACAGCAATATCCCGTCCTTGTCAGTGGTCCAGACCCGGCCATCACGGCGCAGGAATGTGGCACCGGCACTTTCCTCGCCGCAAAATCCGATCTGTCCGCCGATCAGACCGTCAACAAACCATTTGAACCCGACCGGCGTTTCGATCACGCGGCGGTCAAGGTCGGCACAGACACGGTCAATAATCGCGCTGGATACCGCCGTCTTGCCGATGGCGATGCTGGCAGACCAATCGCTTCGGTGCCGGATCAGATAATCGATGGATGCGGCCAGAAAATGATTGGGATTCATCAGGCCCGCCGCACCACAGACAATGCCATGGCGATCCGCATCGGTATCATTGGCAAGCCCCAGATCAAATCGGTCTGCCATCGCCAGCAGACCTGCCATGGCATGGGGTGACGAACAGTCCATGCGGATTTTGCCGTCCCAGTCACGGGGCATGAAGGCGAATGTGGGATCAATGCGGGGATTGACGATTTCAGCATTAAGGCCATAGCGCGCGACAATCCTGACCCAGTAGTCGACTGCCGCTCCGCCCAGCGGATCAATCCCCAGCTTGATGCCAGACCGGGCGATGGCCTCCATATCCAGAATCCCGGCAAGATCTTCCACATAGGGGTTGACGAAATCCCGCCGGGAAAGCCGACCGGACCGTTCAGCCTGTGCAACGGTCATCCGTTTCACACCGGCAAGGTTCTGGCCAAGCAATTTATTGGCCCGGCTTTCAATCCATCGGGTCACGTCCGTATCGGCCGGGCCGCCATTGGGGGGATTATATTTCAGCCCCCCGTCCTCGGGCGGATTATGCGAGGGGGTCAGCAAA
The DNA here is from genome assembly GCA_903884125.1 of uncultured bacterium. Taxonomy (GTDB): domain Bacteria; phylum Pseudomonadota; class Alphaproteobacteria; order CAISDR01; family CAISDR01; genus CAISDR01. Next base: position 482 of record CAISDR010000257.1, on the reverse strand, counting down.
ATCCCGTCAGCCCTTCGCCCCCTGTCATTCTCACCCAGGATCGCATGAGAAATTACCGGGGTCGGTGTAAAGCCACCTGACTGTTCCACGACCACATCAACATCATTGGCGCACAATACTTCCAGCGCACTGGCAAATGCCGGCTCGGACAGGGCATGTGAATCCATGGCCAGCAACAGAGGGCCGTTAATGCCCTGCGTGCAGCGATAGTCAGCCACAGCCTGACAGATCGCCAGAATGTGATTTTCGTTAAATGTCCCATGAAGGGCAGACCCGCGATGCCCTGATGTGCCAAAGCTGACCCTTTCACCCGGATTATCCGTATCCGGCCTGATGCTGTAATAGGCTGTCAGCAATTGGGGCAGAGATAGTTGGTCAGACATGATGGCATGGCCCGCTGCAATAGATTTTGCATGCCTTAGAACCTCTTGGCTTGGCGCGCAATGGTCCTTGTGCCAAGGTCGATCCGGGCACATTCAAAG
>CAISDR010000256.1 GCA_903884125.1 uncultured bacterium | reverse complement strand
CAGCGGCCATGCCCCCAAATCGATTTCAGCCGCAGTGCCTTCGGGCAGCACGCGGGGAATATTATCCGTCAGGCCGCCGCCGGTAATATGGGCAAATGCCTTGACCCCGCCGGTTGCAATGGCAGCCAGGGCAGGCCGAACATAAAGCCGGGTGGGGGTCAGCAACACGTCCCCCAGCTTGCGGGTGGGATCAAACGGGCAGGGGCCGTGATAGTCCAGCCCCAGATTCTGAACCACATGGCGTACCAGCGAATAGCCGTTGGAATGCAGCCCGTTGGCGGCAAGACCCAGAATAATATCACCAGCCTCTACGTCGCCATAGGGCAACAGGTCCTGGCGTTCGACGGCACCCACCGCAAACCCCGCCAGATCATAATGACCCGACTGATACAGACCTGGCATTTCCGCCGTCTCGCCCCCGATCAGCGCACAGCCGGATTCTGCGCAGGCTGCGGCGATCCCGCGCACGACATCGGTTGCAGCCTTAAGCTCAAGTTTGCCGGTTGCGAAATAATCCAGAAAAAACAAGGGCTCGGCCCCCTGTACCACAATGTCATTGACGCACATGGCCACCAGATCAATGCCGATCGTGTCATGCCGATCCATGGCAAAGGCGACTTTCAGCTTGGTGCCCACGCCATCTGTGCCCGCAACCAGTATCGGGTCCTTGAACCCGGCGGCCGCCAGATCAAACAGGCCGCCAAAACCACCCAGCGCTGCATCAGCGCCCGGACGGCGGGTCGCCTTGGCCAAGGGCTTGATCGCTTCGACCAGCGCTTCACCGGTATCAATATCAACCCCGGCATCCCTGTAGGTGGGTGCATTGTCAGTTCTGGATGGGGACATGGGATCGGCCTGAGCAATAGGGAATGTCTGGGCGGACCATAGGCGGCAGCGGTCGCACTGCCAACCCCAAATGGGACTGGAACTGGGTGGTTGCAACAGGGCGGTTCTTGGTTGCATGTTGCGCCATGGAATGGATCCCAGACAGATGCCGAGGCCCGAAATGCTGAACAAACGCCTGAAAACCGTAATAGCCCTTTCACTGGCCGGGCTTGTCGCCGCCGGTGCGGGTAACGCAGCCCCTGTCGGTCATGTTGGCCTGGATTTCGACGGAATGGACCGGTCGGTCCGGCCGGGGGACGATTTTTTCCTTTATGCCAATGGGTCATGGCTGGCCAAAACAGAGATCCCGGCGGACCGATCAACCTATGGTCAGGGAGCCATGCTGGTTGAAAAAACCAATGACCAGCTCTTTGAGATCATGCGGGATCTGGTGGCACACCCCCCCAGGGCTGGCAGCACGGAACGTAAGATCGCCGATTTTTATTCGGCCTATATGGATGAGGGCAAGATCGAAAACCTGGGCACGGCGCCGCTGAAGCCCGCATTGGACCAGATTGCCGCGATCAGGGACCGGCATGATCTGGCCCGTGTGCTGGGCGGCCAGTTGCGCGCTGATGTGGATGTGCTGAATGCAACCAGCCTGTTCACACCAAATCTGTTCGGCCTGTGGGTTGAGCAGGATCTGGATAACCCCGGCCGTAATATTGCATTCCTGTTGCAGGGCGGTCTGATCATGCCGTCAAAGGATTATTATCTGACCGACAGCCCGCGCATGGAAGATGTGCGCGCAAAGTATTTAGCCT